>DAOUVF010000407.1 GCA_030667765.1 Bacteroides sp. | reverse complement strand
ATTATCAAATCAAAAACCGCCTCAGTTTTGATTTGAGGCGGCTTTAATATACTTGAAGATCCTGAATTATTTCTTTTCGGGATCAGCTTTTTTCTTTGATTTGTCGTCGCACTTAGACTTGCAACAAGCTGAACTTTTCGTCGTACATTCCTTATCACTCTTTGAAGCAGTCTTTTTCTTCGTTTCTTTATCTTTTGTCTGTTCAGTCTTTGGACTGTCCGGGGCAGCATAAACAGGTGCTGTAGAAACGCCCAGAAAGGCAACCAGTGCGATAAGTAAAATAAGCTTTTTCATAATTCGATTTATCCAAATATACGAGATGGGACGCAGGGGGTTTGTTAATGAAATGTTAAAGTCCGGATTTTGCCAGAGCTGTGATGAGTCCCCTGACATGCTGGCCGGGTTTTACAAGTATCTCCGTACCCACGGGAAGGAATATATCCACCCTTGACCCGAAGCGGATAAAGCCCATCTCATCGCCCAGCTTAACATTTTTTCCCGCTGTAGCGTAGCTGATGATCCTCCTGGCTACGATCCCGGCGATCTGCCTGATCAGGATTTCAGTTCCAACTGTTGTTTTGATTACCAGGGTATTCCTTTCATTAAGGGTGGATGATTTCGGATGGCGGGCGATCAGGTACTTTCCCGGATGGTATTGATAGTAGGACAGGTTACCCTCAACAGGGTACCAGTTGATATGGACATTCCAGACTGACATAAAAACGGATACCTGTATCCTTTCATCATTGAAATACTCACTTTCAGTGCACTTTTCTATCACTACCACCTTGCCGTCCGCAGGTGCATAGACGAACCCTTCCTGTGGGACTGTACGTTTTGGATCCCTGAAGAACCTCAGGATGAAGAGCCATAAGAGGAGGGAAGCAATAATGGCGGGAACCTCTACCCAGGGGGGTGCCCCGGTGAATAATACGATGGAGGTATCCAGGATGGCCAGTATGACAAAAAGCATGATTGATATACGGCGTCCTTCTTTGTGTATCATAGAACCAGGATTAGATAAATGCTTACAAATGGAGTTGCCATCAGCAGCGAATCAAACCTGTCAAGGATGCCTCCATGACCCGGCAGCAACTTGCCACTGTCCTTTTTTCCGGTCCGGCGTTTCAGCCAGGATTCAAAAAGATCACCCAGGGTACCGAAGACAACCACTACCATCGCCAGGCCGATCCAACCTGGGACTGACAAATCAGTATTGAACCTGCTCAGGACAATGGCCAGGATGATGGCAGACAGAGCACCGCCAATGCTTCCTTCCCAGGTCTTTTTCGGGGAGATCCGCACCCACAGAGGATGCTTCCCGGCAAGCCTCCCGGACACATAGGCCATGGTATCATAGGTCCAGATCAGGTAACATACATAGAGGATCCATGAAGGTGAATATGCCTCCAATGTTCCCTGTTGAAAGGCCAGGCAATGCAGGCAGCACAAACCGGTACCCAGGTAGAGAAACCCGGCAGTACAGACAGGGATACCCCTGCCGGCGGTAAAGGTTCTTGCCGAGGCATCAAAAATGATCATCACAAGCAGGGAAATTACCGGGATGAACATAAAATATGCAGGCAATTGCCCGTTTAGCATAAAGTAGACGATGATGAATGAGCCGGCAAGCAGCAGGGCTCCGGGGATCTTAATGCCGGGTTTACGTTCAGGATAAAATAAACTGGTGAATTCAAACCAGCCTGCAATGCAAACCAGTGAGAATAAAGCGAGATACAAATAAGGATGCAGGATCAGGGCAAGTATGATCACCACAAGGAACAGGATACCGGTCAGCGATCTGGTGATGGTTTCTTTCAAGAGTCAAACTCTTTGGCAAGCATTTTCGCTTTGATTACATGAACGTTCTTAACGTATATTTCAATTTCCCCGAAGGACTTGTAGGAAGAATCCATCTTGTTGATGATAACGGCCTCGATCTCATGATCTGCCAGCACCTGTTTGAGGATCTCGGCCTGAAACATCTTATCTGTTGAATAAACTTGAATCCAGTCTTTTTCCATCAGGCAGTTTTACTTCTTGGTCTCTCTTCTTTTTTCTCTTTTTTTGTCAGTTTGGGTTCTGCTTCTGAAGCTTTCTCCCTCGGAGTTGAGGATTTTCTCTTGCTCCTGGGTTTGCCATCCATATCAGTCCGGTGGTTTTTCCGGGGACCGAAGATCTTTTCCACATCCTCGCTGAATATCACTTCTTTGTCCAGCAGCTGGGTGGCCAGTTTAACAAGGCCATCCATATTTTCCCTGAGTGTTTTCCTGGCTCTTTCATATTGCTCTTCAATGATCCGGTTCACTTCCTCATCTATCACTTCTGCCGTTTTTTCTGAGTAGGGTTTGTTGAATACAAACTCGCTCTGTCCCGTAGAATCATAAAAACTGAGGTTTCCTATCTTGTCACTCATGCCAAAATAGGATACCATTGCATAGGCCTGTTTCGTAACTTTTTCCAGGTCATTTAGAGCACCGGTGGAGATCTTGTTAAAATTCAATTCCTCTGATGCCCGTCCGCCGAGGGCTGCACACAACTCATCCAATAACTGTTCCGTGGTGGTGATATGGCGCTCTTCCGGCAGGTACCAGGCTGCACCAAGTGCCTTGCCCCTGGGGATAATGGTAACCTTGACAAGGGGATTGGCATGTTCGAGAAGCCAGGAAACGGTAGCATGCCCTGCTTCATGGAAGGCTATGGTTCTCTTCTCCTCAAGGGTAATGATCTTATTCTTTTTCTCTAGTCCCCCGATTATCCGGTCGACAGCATCAAGAAAATCCTGTCTTCCAACTGATTTCTTGTTCCCCCGGGCAGCGATCAGGGCGGCCTCGTTACATACATTCGCTATATCGGCACCGGAGAATCCCGGGGTTTGCTTTGAAAGAAAATCAACATCCAGGTTCTTCTGGAGTTTCAGGGGGCGCAGGTGTACTTTGAAGATCGCATGTCTTTCCTTAAGGTCAGGCAATTCAACATGGATCTGGCGGTCAAAACGGCCGGCCCTTAATAATGCCATGTCCAGTACATCTGCCCGGTTGGTAGCAGCCAGGATGATAACCCCCGTATTGGTGTCAAATCCATCCATCTCGGTCAGCAGCTGGTTCAAGGTGTTCTCCCTCTCATCATTGGCGCCCATATTGGGATTTTTCCCGCGGGCCCGTCCGACAGCATCAATCTCGTCAATGAAAACAATGCAGGGAGCTTTTTCCTTGGCCTGTTTGAACAGGTCCCGGACACAGGATGCACCGACACCGACAAACATTTCCACGAAGT
>DAOUVF010000017.1 GCA_030667765.1 Bacteroides sp. | reverse complement strand
CGGACCAGTATGTGAGACCAGAGAGGAAACCTGAAATTCAGGAGAAAGATATAGTATACCTGCCTGACTTCAGGGGAATAAGGCTGACCGGAAAGCTTGAAGATACTTACGGTGCCCTGCAAGGAGCCAGGATTATTCTCTCGGAACCCGGTCCTGGTACGAATATTAAAAGCACACTTTCAGATACTGAAGGGAATTTTCATTTCTTGCTTGAGCCACAGGAAGGAGAGAAAGATATTGTATTTACCCTGCCTGAGAATAATGCTATAATTAAGCTGGAAGAACCTTTCTGGAACGGCCTCAGAGATCCTCCCGTCCAGCAAGAACTTAGCCTGGACAATGGCGTTACTTCTTTCCTTGAAGAGAAGTTTTCTCATCTCCAGTTACAGCATAAATTCAATCAATCGAATTTTATTGAGATCATGCAATTGGACAGTGTTCTGAAAGGTAATGAAAGATTTTATCACCATCCCCCCCGTATAATAAAGATAGATGATTATGTATTGCTGGATTCACTACCGGAATATTTCTATGAATTGGTGCCATCTGTAAAATATATATATAGCAGAGGCCAATATGATATAAAGGTTTTGGATAAAGTGAATTTATCTTATTTTGAAGAAAAGCCCGGAGTCTTCATTGACGGGGTCCTTTATTCAGATTATAGTCAGATTGCACGAATCCCAGTTTCAGAAATAAACTCAATCAGCATACTTCCTGAACTGTATTATTATCATGATTTTAGCTTTGGCGGTATCATCGATCTGCAAACTAATAAATCAGATTTTAGTGCTGTTCAACTGCTCCCCAACATGACCAGGCTGGTATTCCCGTTGGCTGCAAAACCAGAAATGGAGTATGATGCTGCGGACCATTCTCTCCCTGATACACTGAGCAGGATACCTGATTTCAGGTACCTGATCTGCTGGGAGCCGGATATTACGATCGGATCTTCGGGAGAAAATACAATTCAGTTCTTTACGGGAGATGTTATTGGTGAATATACAGTTAAGGTCACCGGAATATCTTCTGAAGGTATTATAAAACAGGCCGAAACTAAGATTTTTGTGGGACAGGATTTCGAAACAAATCAATAAAAAGTTTTGGTATTCAATTATGCTTGATATTTACACCAGGCCGATTACCATTTGCAGCCTGTTCATGCTGTTTATCAGTTGTGTGGAACCATTCAGGCCATCTCTGGATGAGCAGGATACTCAGAACTTACTGGTTGTTGAAGGATTGATTACCGATGAACCGGGGCCTTTTCGCGTCAGCCTCACCTCCTCCATTCCCGTATACGATGTGGAGAATACTGTTCATAGTTATTATCCGCCGGTTTCCGGGGCAGAGGTGCAAATAGTAGATGACAAAGGGAATAGCTATCTGCTTTTCGAGAACGGGAACGGGTGGTATGAGACTGAGGAAAAGAATGTATATGGCATTCCGGGAAATTTCTATGTTTTGATGATTACTACCCCTGACGGACGGCAATACGAATCCTCTCCAGTCCTGATGCAGGAAACACCAGAGATTGACAGGGTATATTACAAGGAAATCAAACGTACTCAATTTGACATGGAGACTCCCTATGAGGAAAACTGGCTCAATATCCTGATAGATACCAGGGCCGAGGCAGCTGACATTAATTATTTCAAATGGGATTTTGAGGAGACATGGGAGTTTGAAATGCCGACTTATGTGAAGGTTAGCCATGGTCCTGAGGGTCCCCCTCCCTCCATTGAGAACGTAGATATCGACTGGGAACGGAAGCATTGCTGGGTTTCCGAATCCTCCAGATCAATCCTGATCACATCAACGGTAAATGCGCTTGACAATGAGATTGAATGTTTTATCCTCCAGTCTATAGGCCCACCGGATGACAGGCTGAATATTAAATACAGTATCCTGGTGAAACAGTATGTGATAGACAGGAATTTGTATAATTTCTTCAAGAGAATTCGTGAATCCAATGAGGAAACCGGAGGCATTTATGAAAAAACTCCGGCAAAAATAATCGGAAACATCCAATGCTGTAACGGTGCGACAGAAGCGCTGGGATATTTTATGGCTTCGGCAGTAAAAACGAGAAGAATATTTATTACTCCTGCAGAGCATGGTGTTGTTAAAGGTACGGCCTATGGAAATTGTGGATGGACCGACTCACCACCCAGGTATCATAGATGGCCCGTATACGGAACCTATAACGGCGGAACAACAACTGTCTGGAGTGATAATAGGTACTGCACTGACTGCAGGCTCAGGGGAACCAATATTGAACCTGATTTTTGGGAATAGCAGGAATATTATCAGCCCGCAACAGGCAATATTTATAATTTATTGTTTTTTTACTTTTTTTAATGATTAATAGCATAAATAACCTTATGAAATATAATTATTTTACTTAGAAAGAAAGTGAAAAATAATTATATTTGTATTGAAATAATGCCTAAACTGAATGAAATACCTCAATATTGATACAAAAGACCTTGAATTAAATGGAGGTTATCATACTGCAAAAGAGATATCCAGTCAACCGGATATGTGGTTGAAAACATTTGAGAGAGTAAGAGAGGAAAAGGAACAAATCAAGGAATTTCTCGGGAATATAGTTGATAAGAAAAATCCTTGTGTAATATTGACAGGTGCTGGAACGTCTGCATTTATTGGTGAAGTGCTTGCCGGTACAGTTCAGAAACAGTTGAGAGTAAGTGCTAGAAGTATTCCTACCACAGATATAATAACCCATGCAGAGGATTCTTTTATCCGGTCAAAACCAACTTTACTGGTCTCATTTGCCCGATCAGGAGACAGTCCTGAGAGTCTGGCAACGGTCAGGCTGGCGGAAGATAATTGTGATGATCTCTACCAGTTGATCATTACCTGCAATAAAAACGGGGAACTGGCGATTAAGTCCTGCAATGATCATACTTATGTTTTTATCCTGCCTTAAGAAACAAACGACCGGTCACTTGCGATGACAAGTTCATTTTCATCAATGCTGCTGGCGGGATTGCTGATACTGAATCTTGATGAGATTGAGAATATGCTGCCGATCATTAAGAGTATGTGTGAATGCGGAAATTCCATTATTAAGGAAAACCTTTCAAAACTAAAATCGATAGCAGCGATTGATTTCAAGAGAGCTGTCTTCCTGGGTTCCGGGCCTCTCTTTGGAGTTGCGCATGAATCTCACCTGAAAGTACAGGAACTTTCCGATGGTAAAGTCATTTGTAAATATGATTCTTTTCTGGGATTCCGGCATGGTCCCAGAGCCGTTATAGATGAATCAACCCTCATTGTATATTTGATGTCAAATAATGCTTATGCGAGGCAGTATGAACTGGATCTGATTAGATCTATTGATGAATCTCCCGCAGGATCAAAAAGTATTGGCGTTGGATATGATCTTGATAAGGAGGAATTAAATTTTGATTTTACGATTAAATTTCGGGAGTGCGCAGCAAATATTCCTGAGGAATTCTATAGTGTGATTTATATACTTCCGGCTCAGATTATCGGGTTTTTTAAGTCATTGGACTTAGACCTGGAGCCGGACTCACCTTCAAAGGGAGGTTCTATATCACGGGTCGTTCAGGGTGTTACAATCTATTAGAATACTTTACCGGACAGCAAATCAGCTGCTGCACAGGCCAAAATCAGTATCAACAGGTTTCTTTAAGGAAGCATAGTGAAAAATGCAAGAGATATATTCCTTGAGATCGTCGCTAACAACAGAAAGGTTGGAGAAAAAGGGATCTATTCGGTATGTTCTGCCAATGCAGCTGTGCTGGAAGCCTCTTTCAGGCAGGCCAGGGAGGATGAATCCATACTGTTAATTGAATCCACCTCCAACCAGGTGGATCAGGAAGGTGGTTATACCGGCATGAAACCTGTTGATTTTGCCGGATATGTAAATTCCATTGCCAACAGGGTTGGTTTTCCAAAAGAGATGATACTTCTGGGGGGTGATCATCTTGGTCCGAATAAATGGCAGGTACTTCCGGCCGAAGAGGCCATGGATCATGCAAAGGTACTGGTTGAAGAATATGTGAAAGCCGGTTTTCAGAAAATTCACCTTGATACAAGCATGTTCTGTGCGGATGATCCCGGGGACAGGAAAAAACCATTAAGCGATGAAATCGTTGCATCCAGGGCAGCCATGCTCTGCCGGGCAGTTGAAGATGCCTGGAAAGATTTTTGCCCGGGTGATCCGCAACCTGTTTATGTAATTGGAACCGAAGTTCCTCCCCCGGGAGGAGCGCAGGAAGAAGAAGACATCATTATCCCGACAAAACCGGAAGATGCTGTCCGGACCATTGAGGTAACCAGGCAATCATTTTATGATGCAGGACTTTCAAATGCATGGGACCGGGTTGTGGCGGTTGTCGTTCAGCCAGGCGTGGAGTATGGAGATGACAGGGTATTTAAATATAACAGGGCATTGGCAGGGGAACTAAGCGGTAAAATTACTGAGTATGACAAACTTGTCTATGAAGCCCATTCAACAGATTATCAGACTGAAGCAGGTTTAAAGTCCCTCGTTGAAGACCACTTCTGCATCCTGAAGGTTGGGCCATGGTTAACATTCGCCTACAGGGAAGCCTTATTTGCCCTGGAATCGATGGAAATTGAATTGATGGGTGGAGATGATGGCCTTTCCCATTTAAGGGATACCATGGATATGGTGATGCTGCAGGATCCAAAGCATTGGAAGAAATATTATTCCGGAACAGAAAATCAGCAATTGTTTAAACGTAAATACAGCTTTTCTGACAGATCCAGATATTACTGGCCTGATGAATCAATAGACACAGCAAAAAACAGACTGATTGATAATCTCAGAAAAAACAAAATACCTTTGTCCCTGTTAAGCCAGTTCATGCCTTACCAGTTTTATGAAATATTGGACGGGAGACTGGCTAATGAGCCTATGGAACTGGTTTTAAATTACATCCGGATCATCACCGGGATTTATTCCAGGGCCTGTGGTCTGTCACATGGCTAAAAATCATAAAATGCGATTACAGGACAAGTATAAAGAACTCCAGAGTACTTCCGTTGCATTGCTCGCAACCAATTTTTACAATTTCGAGACCCTTGAAGGAGTATTGCAGGCTGCAGTCAGGTGTAACAGTCCCATAATCCTGCAGCTTACCCGGAGTTCTATCGATTATTTGGGTTTGCCGCTGGCTCTTCAGATGGCGAGGACTGCCATTGACTATCATGGTCTCAAGGCCTGGGTACACCTCGACCATGGAGATTCTTATGAATTGGCGGCACAATGCCTCGATGCAGGATTTGATTCGGTTATGATCGATGCCAGTGAAAAACCCTTCCGTGAAAACATTAAAACCACAAAAAAAGTTGTTGCCCTTGCGAGTAAATATGGTGCCTGTGTTGAGGCAGAACTGGGTTATGTGGCAAAACTTGGACAATCAACAGAAAAAGAAGGTTTTACAATGCCGGAAGAAGCCGGCAGGTTCGTGGATGAAACCGGGGTGGATGCTTTGGCTGTTGCCATCGGAACTTCTCATGGATTTTATAAGAAGGAGCCCCGCTTAGACCTTGAAAGGCTATCCCGGATCCGGGAGGTTACAAATGCAGCACTTGTTTTACATGGAGGGAGTGGTGTTCCTCATGCAACACTCAGGGATGCTATATCAAGGGGGATATGTAAAATCAACCTGGCTACGGAGATTAAAAATATTTTCATGAAAACGCTGAAAGCCAAACTGGAAAATGAAAGCGAAATTGATTTAAGGAAAGTCTTCCCGGATGCCATTGATGCTGTAACCAGCCTCGTTATGGAAAAACTTAATGTTGTTAACAATAAATAAAACAAAATCATGAATTCTTTCTTCCAAACAAAGAAGCATCTACTGCATTTTTTCACATTGTTTTTATGGCTGTCAGCAGCAGTCCCTGCAGCAGCCCTTACCACTTCTCTCTTCAACGAAGGGATCTACCTCATCCCCCATCCGCAGGAAGTAAGCCTTGGGGGCGGGGATTTTGTGCTTGGAAAAGAGCTGTCCATTGTACTGGACAGGAATGCATCGGACAGGGACAGGTTTGCGGCAACAGAACTGGTAGCTCAGCTTAAAAAAGAATGGGGGGTAAATGCTGTTATCGACGGTTCTGCCTCCGGAAAATCAATCATACTTACCCATAAGGGGGTTTCAAAAGATATTATGGGACTGCCAAAAAAGAAAGCCCTGCAAGGTTACCAGTTAACAGCGGAAGCCGGTCAGCTGGTCATCAGGGCAAAGGGTGAAGCGGGACTGTTTTACGGTACTCAGACTTTATTACAGATTATAAAACAGGGACAGGAAGGTGCTATGGTACCGGGAATGGAGATCACAGACTGGCCGGATATTCCTGAAAGGGCCTGTCATTATGATACCAAGCATCACCAGGACAAACGCTCATATGTTGAAAGTTTTATCCGCGATCTTTCCAGGTATAAGATCAATATGCTTGTATGGGAATGGGAAGACAAGTTCGAATATCCCAGCCATCCCGAGATCGGCGCCCCGGGAGCCTTTACCATGGAGGAGATGCAGGAGATCACCCGGTTTGCCAGGAAATACCATGTGCAGCTGGTACCCCTTGTACAGGGACTCGGACATGTGAGTTATATCCTCAAATGGCCGCAGCACAGCCACCTTCGGGAAATACCTGCATCCAACTGGGAGTTTTGCCCGCAGAAAGACGGCAGCTATGAACTGCTGGGTGATCTCTGGCAGGATGCGATAAAAGCCACCCCAGGCTCCGAGTACATACATATTGGAACAGATGAATCTTACGAACTGGGTAAGGGAGTTGAATGTGGCTGCCAGGCTGAATTGGAAAAAACCAGTAAACATGCCATGATGACAAAATTTATCTCCCGTAGTGCAAAGCCCCTGATGAAAGAAGGCCGGACAGTTATGGCCTGGAGTGCGGAATACAATCCCGGAGCGGATTTAAATCCGCCTGCCGGAATGGTACTACTTGGCCGGGGGAGTGATAAATCCGAACATTTCAGCGAAATTAAAAAGGAAGGCTATGAAATATTTGTCTATGATCCAAATCCGGGAATAGAACCCCTCTTCCTGCCATACTTCTATAGATTGAGAGGAGAAGGCGATAAAGAAAGGGAAGTTGAAAACTGCCTGCAAAGATCTTATAATCCGGTTCACCAGGCAGCAAGTTCAGGGATATTCGATGGGATGATCAACACCTCATGGGATGATTCCGGACTTCACAACCAGGCCTGGATGATGAGTTTTATCAATTCCGCGGAATGGTCCTGGAGCGGAAATAATCCTTCGCTGGATGAATTCATCGATAAATTCTTTTTGAACTATTACGGTGTGGGATCCAGCGACATGAGGGAATTATACCTGCTGTTGAACAAAGCAGGATATTATTATTACCAATCACTGGAGCGCCGGGTCTGGCATTATGGTGATGTAGGCAAGACCCATTTACCTGACCTGCCCCGGGGTGACAACCTGGAATATGATGAATTCTGGAACCGGGAATATTCAGTAAAAATTGATGAATCCCGCGAGCAGTTAAAACAAATGGAACGTGCCAGGGAGATCATCCGGGCCAACCAGGATAGAGGTGTCAGGAACGGCTATGACCTGGAGCTTTTCACTACAATTGCAGACCTGGTGAGCCATACCTGCAATACCTACCTGGCATTGTCAGCACTGGAAAAAGCTGTAAAAGAAGCCCACAACCAGCGGTTTTTAAACCACGAGGCAGCCTATCAGTCCATGGATAATGCGGTAAAAATAATAGAAACAAACCTTTCGGAGAGGCGGGAGGTGTACCGGGAACTGGTGACCGTATGGGAGAAAACCAGGCTTCCCAAAGGACTTTCCACCGAAGAAAAGGAATTCTTTCACCGGCAGGACCGCGCCCGGCACTTTGCGTTTCGCCGGGCAGATATGTCTTACCTGATCTGTGATGAAGAGTTACTCGGACTGGAAGACTATAAGGAAAAACTGCTGGAATACATGGAATGGTATAAGAATACCTACCTGCCAACTACCTCGCCTTCCGGGTGACCGCTCATCTTATTACCTTCTATGGTGACTTCCGGAACATTTTCCTGCAGGAAAACTCCCGCTTTCTGGGTTCCCTTACCCGTATCACGGATAATATTGTCTTTTATTACCAGGTCCTGCGGGGTACTATAAACAGCAAAACCATAACCCTCCCCGTTCTGGCCATTATTTTCGACCAGGTTATTTATAAAAGTATTACGGTGAGGTGAATTCCGGGAATTTTCTTCCCTCAGGTTTATGCCATCATTGCCATTCTCAAAAATATGATTATCCTCAAAAAAAACATCGGAATCTTTGTGGCCGGTACATATTCCATGCCTGCCGTTGTGGTGAAATTGATTGTTCTTTACTACGCTGTGATGTACACGCCAGCAGATAAACATGCCATCCACAGTGTTATGGTGAACATTGTTGTTCAGGATCCTTGACTTGGGAGATCCGGTCCCGGGATGCAAACCAATATTGCCGGAGCCTTCGATCTCACAATTTTGTACTGTAACATTTTCAGTGATCTGCCAGGTTATACCCTCGCCGTAAAAATCTTTTACATGAATGTTCTCAATTGTTACATTTCTTGACTTTAAGATCGCGACACCACCTCCATTGCACCCGTCCATTCGTTCATTATGCTCTTTATCTCCGTCTATTACAAGATTTGATACAAGTACATTCTCAGCATCTTTTACCAGGATTCCTGAACCGGCATTGGAAACCCAGCCATCATTGTCCGCACTGTAGTCCCTTATCAGGTAGCTGTCAATATAAAGTATATTATCCCGGATGTCAGTAATCGTAGCGGCAGAAACATTCCAGCAGCTTGACTGGGGCTCATCCCATATCTGCACACTCATGCCGGGTTCAAACCCGGATGCATCCTCCACCATCAATTTCAGTTCGGCATAATCGGCATCATCAATCAGCCTTGATTTAAATCCCCTGGCTCGTTTTAAAATAGTCCCGGGACCGGATCCAATCAAATTTACGTTAGACCGTAGACGTACTCCATCCTTCAGTTCGAAAGTACCAGGATCCAGTTTTATTGTTCCGCCTTCGACCGGTAAAGCATCCACAGCCAGTTGAATGGACCTGTTTGAAAATCCCTGGACATCAGCCTGCTCCCCACCTACTGTCAGGACAATTCCATTCTGCTTAGGGCTTACGAGAGCATCAATTTCGAAGTCTTCATACTGTGCATATACAGCATTCGATAGCACAAACAAAATAAAAAGTAGTTTTTTCATTTTTTAATATTTTATGGGATTTGCCTTCATCTGCAGTTTTTACAAATCCCTGAATTACAGTTCTAAGTCCAGGGTAATTTCCATCTGGTTCCAGCGGTAATTGACGGTGTGTGACCTGCCTTCTTCGTTTTTCATTGCATCTGACCAGATCAGGACCATATTTGTACCGTCTTCACTGATCCATTTGGGTGACAACTTCGGCTGGTAGGTTCTGTTCTTCTCATCGTCCACGATCCAGTAGTCCGTATAAAAGAATTGATTCCAGGGTCCAAAAGGATCTTCAGAAAACCAGAAACCCAGACTACCCGTTTTTGTGTGCATCCAGCTGTCGTAGTAGTCCACTCCGGAATTGGAGAGACCATGACCGGCATAAGTGCCTCCGTTTACCATGATATACAATCCCAGTCCCTTATTCCACACAACAGATGGGAGCCAGGAGTACCAGCCAAAATATTCTCCGCTATCGTTTTTTTCCGGGAACTCATGGATCACAGCCCTTTTGTCCAGATCATCAGTCCATAATGGTTCGGCCCCGTCCCAGGCAGTAAAATATTCCCAGCGATCCCTTTTTTCAATCTCATTCTGCTTTACCCTGGCCAGCAGCAGGTGGTTGGTTTCGGCCCCTTCGGGTGAGTAGATATAGATATAATCATCCTGTGCAGCTGAATTTGCCTGTCCGTTCTGTACAAATGAACAAAAGGAAAAGGGGTACGCCGTATCGTCATGCTCAAATTTCCCCGACTCCTCCATGAAAAACATCTCATTATGGCTGATATCTTCCCTGGCTGTATCATCCCAGGGATCCAGGAACCTTTCTTCTCCAAGACTGTTTACACGGTACCAGGACTTCCCTGAATCGGATGATTTCAACATTTTGATACCCCTGAAAGGCCCGCTCCAGTCTTCCCCGGGAGTCTTTGAAACCATGGAATACAGATTATCTCCGGCACTAAGTATGCCATATCCGAACCAGCCCCCCAGGTCGACAGTGAACCGGGGATATTCCGGGATATCCTCCCTGGTAAAACCCTCAGCTTCACCCACTATACGATATAAATGATTATGGTAATGGTGTTCACCGTTCAACCAGTTCCCATCGCACATGGAAGTTACCTGATGCCCTTCATGGGTCCAGGTAATACACCAGTTATCACCATGATCATCAACCCGGATCAGTGTTTCGTTATGGAAACGTACAGCAGTTGGTTTAAGGGGACTTTTACTACAGCTCGGAAATAGTATTGTAATACCAAACAGAGCTAATAATATCATAAATTTTTGAAGGGAATTCATTTGTGGAATTTGTATCTCAATATACCAAACAATTGCCTCATGAAGAAGACTTATTGGTGAATTTTGCAGTTTATTTCCAGTATTGGATTTCCTTCTTATTTTTGTACTATGAACCCAACCTCAATATTTTCATGGATAAATCACTTTACCCGCTAAGGTTCCACCCGATATATAAACAGCTGATATGGGGTGGTGAAAAACTCAGGGAGTGCTACGGAAAAACGGATGCTCCTGAGAAAACCGGCGAAAGCTGGGAGATCAGTCATGTTGAAGATAATATCTCTCTGGTATCCAACGGTTTCCTGGAGGGTAAAAGCCTGGAGGAAATCATTCAAATATATAAAGGTGAACTGGTGGGCCATCGTATCTTTGAACGGTTTGGTACCAGGTTTCCCTTGCTGACCAAATTCATACACTCCAATGACGATTTAAGCATACAGGTCCATCCAGGTGATAAATATGCTTCAGTACACCACGGGGAGAATGGTAAAACGGAAATGTGGTATATTCTTGATTCAGAGAAAGATGCCCAGTTGATTGTTGGCTTTAACCGGGATATTGACCGGGATATCCTCCTTGAAATATTGAATGATGGATCATTAAAGGAAGTACTCCATTTTGAAAAGGTATCGGAAGGAGATGTCATTTTTCTTCCTGAGGGAAGGATCCATGCACTCGGACCGGGCATTGTTCTGGCAGAAATTCAGCAGACCTCCGACATGACATACCGGATCTATGACTGGGATCGTGTTGGGCAGGATGGTAAGCCCCGCGAGTTACATATCGAGCATGCATTGAATGTATTGGATTACAAAGCTCATGCATCATACAAAATAAACTATCATAGCGTATTGAATGCCCCTGTGAACCTGGTTGAATGTCCATACTTTTCCACCCAGCTCATCCATATTGACAAAAAACTGGACAGGGATTATGAAACTCTGGATTCTTTCGTTATCTACATGTGCCTGGATGGTGATCTTGACATCCGGTATGCTGATGAAAGCCGGGCCCGGCTGAGTAAGGGAGATACCATCCTGATCCCTGCCGTTCTTAAGGATTTTTCACTTATTCCAAACCAGGACAGCAGTTTGTTAGAAATTTATTTGTGAGATACTGAAAAAGCTTTAATATGATCCGTGACATCAGACTGGAAAATATTTTGTTCCTGGACATTGAGACTGTCCCGCTGACCCGGGACTATAACATGCTTAATGAGCATATGCAGGAATTATGGGACAAAAAAGTAGCTGTTCCTGTGAAAAATGAAGAGGGATTGCCCGAGGAGTTATGGGAGAGAGGGGGACTCTATGCAGAATTCGGCAAGATCATATGTATCTCCGCCGGCATTTTTTCAAGCCTGGAAGAACCCAGGCGATTTCGGATCAAGTCCTTTGCAGGAGATGCTGAGGATGATATCCTGAAGGGTTTCTCCAAATTACTTGAAAAATTCCGTCGGGGCAAAGAGCTTAATCTTTGTGCGCACAATGGAAAGGATTTCGATTTTCCGTTTATGGCCAGGAGAATGATCATAAATGGCATACCTGTACCTGAGGTACTGAATGTTGCCGGCAAGAAACCATGGGAGGTTCATTTCCTGGATACCATGGAATTATGGAAGTTCGGTGCCTACAGGCATTATATTTCACTGGCCCTGATGGCGGAGATCCTGGATATTCCCAATCCCAAGGATGATATAGATGGCAGCCAGGTGGGCAAGGTATACTATGAGGAAAGGGATATAAACAGGATTGTACGGTATTGTGGGAAAGACGTTCTGACCGTAGCACAGATCCTGCTGAAACTCAGGGGAGAATCCCTCATCCCTGAGGAAAATGTGGAAGTTATAGAAAATACCTGATCGTCTTGACCAGGAGATCAGGCTGCTCAGCATGGAGCCAGTGGCCTGCCTGGGGGATGGTTGCAATCTCGGCCATGGGGAAGATCTGTTTTATATCGGGGATACAATCATCAGTAATATAGTCTGAATTTCCACCCCTTATAAAAAGGACCGGAAACCCGGTGATACCGGTCCCCGGTGAATATTTCGACAGGTCAATGCCCTCAAATATGGATGGAAGTTCCTTCCCGATAACAGCAGCATTCAGCTTCCAGTGGTAATTGCCCTCCCTGCTCCTGGAAACATTTTTCATCAGGAAACTCCTGATCCTGCGGGAATGAATTGTCAGGGCAAGCTGTTCATTCACATCCTCCCGGTTTTTCACCTGGCTGAAGTCCACCGATAACATTCCGTTTACAATTTCTGTATGAGTCCTGGCCTGGCTGGACTGATCATCAGGATGACAGGTGGTGGGAGCAATATCAATGACTATCATCGAGTCCACCCTTTTCGGGTAGGCTTCTGCCAGGAACATGACTGTTTTGCCCCCCATAGAATGGCCCACCAGTATTGCTTTTCGGAGATCATGCTTGTCCATGAACATGATTAAGTCATTCCTCATGGCCGGGTAATTATGCGTGTCGGAGTGCGGGGATTGCCCATGATTTCGTTGGTCAATAAGGTAAACATCGAAGTCGACGGCGAGTGCTTTGCCTATCGACAGCCAGTTGTCAGAAGCCCCGTACAGTCCATGTACAATGATCAGGGGTGCACCCTTACCAAAATTTCTGTAGAATAGTTCCATATGGGTTTGTGCAGTTTGCTCAGGACAGCTGCCGGAGATACTGCTGGATGGTATTCTCCAGTCCGTAATACAGTGCATCGGCAATGAGGGCATGGCCTATGGATACTTCCAGCAAGCCGGGGATGTTATCATTAAAGTATTTCAGGTTCTCCAGACTGAGGTCATGCCCGGCATTAAGTCCCAATCCAAGTTCAAGCGCCCTTTCAGCTGCTTCCTTAAAACCGGCGATGGCATGTTCCGGATCTGTCGGGAAATTGCGTGCGTAAGGTTCCGTATACAGTTCAATCCGGTCGGTCCCTGTCTCAAGTGCATTTTCAATGTATTTCAGATTGGTATCAATAAAGATGGATGACCTGATCACTTGCTCTTTCAATTCAGCGATTATTTCAACCAGGAATGATTTGCATTTGATGGTATTCCAGCCTTCGCTGCTGGTGATAGCATCCGGAGGATCCGGAACCAGGGTCACCTGGTCCGGTTTGATCTCGCCCACCAGGTTCATGAAGGACCGGGAGGGATAACCTTCAATATTGTATTCTGTTTTGATGACAGACTTAATCTCCCGTACATCCTGGTAGCGGATATGTCTTTCATCTGGTCGTGGGTGGACGGTAATGCCTTCTGCACCGAAGTTCTGGCAGTCAACAGCTGCTTTTTGCACGTTGGGTATATTTCCTCCCCTGGCATTCCGCAATGTGGCAATTTTATTTATATTTACACTTAATCTGGTCATTTTGATAATTTCTTAAACTACTACAAAATTACGAGTATTTTGGCAGAAGATTAAAGATTTGTTAGCAAAAGATCTTATATCAGAAGTTGTGCCGGCTCTAAAGACCTCAGATACAGGTTTGCAGGCTTTGTCATGGATGGATATATTCAGGATCTCTCATTTACCAATCGTTAATAATCAGGAATTTCTGGGTTTGATCTCAGACAAGGACATCTATAACCTGAATATGGCTGAGGAGGCGATTGGCAACCATAAATTATCACTTTTCAGTCCCTATGTACTGCTGAGCCAGCATATCTACGAGGTCATTGAGATCCTTTCCCGCCTTAAACTGTCGGTCGTGCCTGTCCTGGATGAGCAGAAGAATTACCAGGGACTGATCACCCTGAATGACCTGCTCCAGAATTTTGCAAACCTATCAGCCCTGAAACACCCCGGGGGGATCATCGAACTGGAACTGGCGGTGAATGATTATACCCTTACCGAGATCAGCCAGATTGTGGAGAGCAATGATGCCAAGATCCTCAGTATGTATGTTTCATCACTTGAGGATTCCATGCAAATGACCGTCACCATGAAGGTGAATACTACAGATATTACCTCGATCATACAGACCTTTAACAGGTATAATTATACGGTGAGGGCCTCATATATGGAAACTGATGAATTAGATGACCTGCTCCATAACCGGTACGAGGCGTTTATGAAATACTTGAATATCTGAGATGAAAATCGCTATTTACGGCAGGCCCTTTAGCAGCGGGTTCGATAAGAACATTACAACCCTGTTCGTATTGCTCGAAAAGCATGGTGTGGAATATTTTATCCATGAGTCTTTCTTTGAATTCCTCCTGAAGAAGGAAAAACTTTCCCTTAAAAAGGCGGGAGTATTCAAAACGCATGATGATATCATCGGCAATGCAGACATCATGTTTTCTATTGGTGGTGATGGCACCTTCCTGGAAGCCGTGTCTATTGTACAGAATTACGGTATCCCCATTGTCGGGATCAATACCGGCCGCCTGGGTTTCCTGGCCGATATTTCACCCGGGCATATTGAAGACTCCCTTTCAGCAATACTCAATGGTCACTACAAAGTTGAGCACCGGTCCCTTGTTGAGCTGGATCTGATCAATTCAGCATGGGAAGGTTTTGCCTGTGCATTGAATGAAGTCAGCATACAGAAGCGATATTCTACCATGATCACCATACATACCTACCTGGATGATACGTACTTGAACTCATACTGGGCAGATGGGCTCATTGTATCCACACCTACGGGATCAACAGCATACTCTATGAGTGTCGGGGGGCCCATTATGACCCCGGATTCAAATAATTTCATCATTTCCCCCATGGCCCCACATAACCTGACCATAAGACCGGTCATTGTGCCGGATCATAATTTGATCAGGATTGAGGTGGAAAGCCGGGATGACAGTTTCCTGCTGACCCTTGATTCACGTACTGAAATCATTGAGGGAGAGGTACAGTTACGTCTGAAAAGGGCTGATTTTACAATTAAGACCCTGAGGATCAAAGATGCAACTTTCTATAATACATTGCGTAATAAATTAATGTGGGGCGTTGACAAAAGGAACGAGTAATTAAGGAATAATTGTTACATTTGTTTGTAAGTACCACATTCCATGTTAAAAAGAGTCTTACCATTCATACTGCTGATCGCGCTTTCCCTCCCTCAGGAGGGCAATGCACAGCGATGGAAACTGAGAAGATACGAAGCCGTTTTCGGTGTGGGATTTTTAAACTATTTCGGTGATGTCGGTGGAGCTGCCACCAGTGATAACTGGTTTGGTATTAAGGACCTCTCAATAAAACATACCCGTCCTTCGTTATATCTCGGAACAAGGTTTAAGATCCGGGATAACATGGGGTTGAAATTAAACCTGATGTACGGGTTCCTGGCCGGAGATGATGAAGGTTCTAAAAACAACGACAGGGGATTCGCGTTTACATCGGGTGTATTTGAGCCCAGTTTGCAGTATGAATACTCAATAATATCTGAGGAAAAGCGTTATCAATCGAGTGCTTTGTTCAATAAAAGGGGAATGATTAACAATTATTCCCAAATCAACTTATATTTGTATGCTGGAATCGGGGGAGTATTTTTCAATCCAAAGGTAAACGATGCATTGGCGAACGCTCCGGCATATGATCCGAATCATTCCAAGGCTGGCATCGTGATGCCATTGGGTATCGGATTGAAATACGTGATCAACCAGAACTGGTCTGT
>DAOUVF010000307.1 GCA_030667765.1 Bacteroides sp. | reverse complement strand
ATAAAACCAAAAATGCTTGCCGGATGTTCTTTAATGAACCTCAAAGAAGTTAGCCTGGTGCCCATAAATAAATGAAAACAATGTGTAAAAATCCTCGATGGTTCCCCTGGTTCCTGATGGCTGCCATCATTACATCCTGTGTAAACAAAAAGGATGCCTGGGAGTTATATTCTCCCGAAGGCAATGTGAGTATACAAGTCAGGTTAAAGCCATCAGATGAAACAAAATCGTCATCCGGATCCTTAATTTATTCAGTAAAGCTTGATGAAATTGAAATCTTGCCTCCTTCCCCGATGGGCATAACAGGGGAAGGAAAGAATGGTGATTTTAGCAGGGGACTGAAATTCGTTCGCCAGTATCAAAACATCATCAGCGAAACCTACAGTATGCCGGTGGGTAAAAAGTCCGTGATCAAACATCAGGGCAATGAACAGGTGCTTGTCTATCTGAATGACCAGGGGCAACAGATTGAATTACATCTCAGGGCCTATCATGACGGGATCGCCTATCGCTACCATATCCCAGGGGAAGGTGATATGCCTATCCATCATGAGAACTCAGGTTTTCAGATTCCTGAAGGATCAAAAGCCTGGTTGCAAAGCTACGTGCCTCATTATGAAAGATACTATATCCCCCGCATCATTAAGAAAACATACACGCCTCCGGAACTTAATCATTATCAAGAATTTTACCATGAAATATTCAAGGATCAAACCCCTGGCGGAGACTATGCATTTCCCTTACTGGCCCGGATACCATCCGGGCAGTGGATCTTTGTATCAGAAGCAGCCACCTATGGGGATTATTGCGGATGCCGGTTGTATGAAGATCCTGATGATGCCAGTTTACTGCGGGTACGCCTGGATGGACCGGTAAAATCAAAACTTTCCTTAACAACTCCCTGGCGGGTGATCATGGTTGGAAATACATTAAAACCCATCGTGGAATCCTGCATGATCCTGAACCTGAATCCTCCCAGTGAGCTGGAAAATACCGAGTGGATAAGGCCCGGCATGTCCACTTTCCCATGGCTGTCGGATCATGGCATAAACAGCAACCTGGCCCGGTTAAAACAATTTGTTGATTTTGCTGCTGAAATGGGCTGGAAATGGATCGAATTTGACAACGCGCTTGCATTTGGGATAGATACCGGAAGCAGGACACCCTTCGCGACCTGGATGAGCATCCCATGGATCCCGGAATTCATTGCTTATGCGACCAGTAAAGGAATCAGGGTTACTGGCTGGGATAACTGGAATAACCTGGATACACAGGAAAAGAGAGACAGCATTTTAGGTTATTATCAGCAGCATGGATTCAGCGGCATAAAGGTTGATTTCCTGAATGCTGATACCCAGGAGATGTATCAATTCCGCGATGAGATTATAAGGGACTGTGCCGAAAGAAAGCTCATGATCAGCTTCCATGGTGCTACCCTGCCCAGGGGCCAGCAACGCCGCTGGCCTCATCTTGCTACCTGGGAAGGTGTGCTCGGTGAGGAAAGTTATACCTACCCCAGGGGGATGCCCACCCCTGAGCATAATGCGACACTTTGCTTTACCCGCAATGTTGCCGGTTCTATGGACTATACACCATCATCTTTCACGCAGCCGGGTTACCCTGGCTTTGAGCGGACCACTACGGATGCCCACCAGATGGCCCTGGCGGTGGTCTTTGAATCAGGCTGGCAGAACATCGGTGCTACGCCAGAGGGCATGGCCGGGACCAGGGCCAGGGAATTTATGAAAGGATTGCCTGCCGCCTGGGACGATATTCATTTTATCGATGGCTATCCAGATGATTACTGTGTGCTGGCCCGCAGAAAAGGCCATGATTGGTACCTGGCAGGCATCAATACCGGCGAGGAAAGAACGTTATCCATATCGCTTGATTTTCTTAAAACCAGAGATTACCGGATAAATCTTTTTACAGATGATGCTGTGGGGAAAGTGATGGTAAAAGAATTGCAGGTCCATACACAAACGCCACTGGATATCCAGCTGATTCCAAACGGAGGTTTCGGGGTGGTTTTTTATGATTCCTACGAGGAATAATTGCCAGATACAAAGGTCACTTTACAGGTCGGGACAATATCTGGCCATCTGTTATAAGTCTTTCACGCAGCCTGGCATAATCAACGTCCTGAACACGGCTTTTACTGTCGATTGCCATGCAAGCGGCAGTGGCAGCTGACTGGCTCAGCATCATGAAGGTGGGTTCCATCCTTATGGAACCAAAGGCCACATGGCTGGCTGAAAGGGCAAAGGTAACAAACAGGTTGGTGCATTCCACTGCTTTAGGTACCATGGCTGAATACCCGACCGGATAAGGACCTTTGGTGGCAACACCGGCACCCTTCCCTTCCCGAAAAATCATTCCCTTATAGGCTATTCGCTGGATCTCATGTATATCAACCCCATAGGATGCCATGGCTACCGGATTATCAGCCACCAGTTTGCCCGTACAATGGTTCTCATTCATAACCAGGTCCGAGACCATGCGTCGGGCCTCGCGTACATAAATCTGGTAGGGCCAGCCTCCATGATCCGTAAACTCATCCTTGCAGTAACCAAAAGCACCTAGTTGCTTTCGTATTTTTTCAGGTACGATGGGATCCGAGACCAGGAAATACAGGAGTCCCTTGTGGTATTCCTCCTGATATTTGAATAATGAGTCTCGCTTCGCCCAGTCCGCCTCAGGCCATTGCCAGCTCAATCCAGGAAGATTTGAGCCGAAGGTGGCCGTGTTAAAATCCCATTTATCCTTTACCAGGGAATCGAGTTTTGTAAACCACCGGATATCCATGTCATCACCCTGTGCAACGCAGGCCATAATGAACCTGCGCTGGATCTCGTAATGTTCAGGATCGTAATTATGCGGTTTGGTGATGGGTATCCTGTTTTCCGGATCACGGGTCATGCACAGGCGGAAACAATAGGCCTGAACACCGGGAGCCTCTTCACCGTTCTTTTCACCCCGGTAAGGGTTCACAGTGGGCAGGAGACCACTTGTAGAATCACCAGGATCTATATATGGCAAGATGGGCAGGTCCCTGTCCCATATGCCTTTCCGGTCTGCCCTTCGTCCATTTTTCCCGGGTCTTCCCCAGTAGATTTCAGGATAGAACCTATCCGGAGAAAGGAAGAATCCGTTCTTGGTTTCACCATAAGTACGGTTATCTTCGCGAACCAGGGAATAACTCACATCCGCCAGGGCCATCAGATCGCCCTCATAGGTGGCATCAATAAACATCTTTGCTTTGTAAAGAGATCCATCCAGCATGTTAACCTGGGTGATCCTCATGCCATCCTTATTTACGGAAATAATCTTTTTATGGTATAATAACTGGATGTTGGTTTCGGCTATCAGGTCAAGGAACAATTGTTCTGCGGCATGGGGTTCAATGACAAAATCCCCCCCTGTATGGGCAAAATAATTGTCGAATTTCAGATCCTTCCCATAAGCGGCAGCCAGCGTTTTGAAATACTCCCTGGTGATGCCTCCAATGGTAGCCGGATTACCAACATCCACTGCACTTAGTCCCCCGGTGGTCAATCCCCCAACATGCCCGTAAGGTTCCAGCAGAATCACCGTCTTCCCCATCCTGTAAGCCTGCAAGGCAGCCACCACCCCCCCGGAGGTGCCGCCATATATACAAACATCGTACTGCCTCGAATAGCCAGAAGCTAGGCAAATGATTAGAACCAGGATAGTCGACAGCGCTTTTCGTCTCATTTAAATAATTCCTTTTTCGTTTTGAACTTGGTTAAATCCTTCTCGCTGAAAGTCAGATGCGGGCCCTGCTCCAGGGCTGAGTTTCAGCATTTTCGGTATCTTGTTGTATCCTGGTGCAGGAGTGCCCCTATCTTAGCCGTTTCCCAACTTCGGTCAAAATAGCCACATCTTCTTCGGGGATGGAACCATCAGCTTTTGGACCAACATTAAGCAGCAGGTTTGCGTTCATGGCTTCGGCATTTTTCAGCATTTGCATGACCTCATCGGGCGACATATGCTGCCCGTCCACATGTTCATTATATCCCCATGCATGGGGCTGAAGGGTAGTGCATATCTCACGAGGTCTGTTTTTGTTTAATTCATATACCCTGTTCGCTACTTCAAATTGGGTTCCAACCCTTTTTGTTGCATTGCGTTCGGGAGCCATGAAATCCTCATCCCCGTTTGCGCCCTGTTTAAAGGATATCAGTGCATGGGGACTCAAAGACCGGACGAGGGCATAGGTTTCTTCAATCGGAAAAAGATCAGGCCGGCTGTAAAACCCCATGATGGGATCGAACCAGATGCCCGCAATGGTGGGATACTGGGTCAGGAGTTCTTTCATGTGTTCATGTACATATTCCACATAGATCCTGAAATCCTCGTTT
>DAOUVF010000165.1 GCA_030667765.1 Bacteroides sp. | reverse complement strand
GGAAGAGGCCGGAGGGATTTTGACAGCACGGTCAACTCCTGAACGTGCACTGTAGTTTCCCCCACCTGGGTCTTGAAAACAAAACCTTTAACACCGATGATATCCCCAATGTCAAGCAGCCGTTTGAATACCGTATTATAAAGGGTCTTGTCCTCGCCCGGTGAGATATCATCACGGCGGATGTAGATCTGGATACGGCCCGCGGCATCCTGCAGTTCTGCGAAAGAAGCATTCCCCATGATACGCCTGCTCATGATACGCCCGGCGATACTGACTTCCTGCAAATTCTGCTTATCCGGATCAAACTGGTCCAGGATTTCCTGGCTCGAAATGCTGACCGGGTATTCCTCTGAAGGATATGGCCTGATGCCGAGAGATATCATTTCCTGCAGTGAACTTCTTCTTATTTCTTCCTGCTCTGATAGATGCTGCTGACTCATTCTAGGGGGATAAAAAATTTGTGCAAAGATAGTTGATCCGGGGGAATTTTAAGCTAAATTTGCAGGATCGAAATCCCGGTACTCTGGCTGATACTACACTCGCCCAAAACCTGAGCCAGAACATGGATGCTGGAGACCGATATAATAGGTTTGCTTCCGATATGACTTTGCGAGGTAAAAAAAGATCGATACAGTTCAGGGACCTGGGTTTGATTGATTACAAGAAAGCCTGGGATCTGCAAGAGGAAAGCCTGGCTCTGCTTGTAAAAGAAAAGCTGGATGCCGGGAAAACAGGAGGAAATGGATTTTCATCCGGGGAACAGGTAGTATATTTCTGCGAGCATCCTCATGTATATACATTGGGCAAGAGCGGCCAGGACCAGAATCTGCTGATCCCCGATGCCTTCCTGGAAAAGATAAATGCCACTTTTTTCAAGATTGACCGTTGAGGGGATATAACCTATCATGGACCCGGACAAATAGTAGGTTATCCCATCATTGACCTTGAAGCCTTGAATATCAAGGTAAAGGACTATGTCTGGGGACTCGAGGAGACGGTCATCCGTACCCTTGCTGATTACGGAATTGAATCCGGAAGGCTGGATGGTACCACTGGTGTATGGCTTGATAAGGGTGTGCCTGGTAAAACCAGGAAGATCTGTGCCATCGGGGTCAGGGTCAGCCGCTATGTCACCATGCACGGTTTTGCCCTCAATGTCAATACTGATCTGAGATATTTTCAGTATATTAATCCCTGCGGATTTACCGATAAAGGGGTCACATCCATGCAGCAGGAGTCGGGCCGTGAAATTGAGATCAAAGAAGTTCGCGATAGTTTGAAGGAGAAGTTTTCAGAAGTGTTTCAGGTAGAATTATATACAGCATGACAGCAATGGGTAAGAACTGGATTCTGAAGGGCCAGGGGGAGGGTGAAAAGGTTGAAAGACTCTGCGGCCAGCTGAATATAACTAAACCGCTGGCGATATTGCTTGCCCAGCGTGGAATTTCCAGTTTTGACGGAGCCAAAAGTTTTTTCCGCCCGGAATTAACACTGCTCCATGACCCTTTCCTGATGAAGGATATGGACCTCGCCATTGAAAGGATACAGGCGGCTGTGCAAAACCAGGAAAAGATCCTTATTTACGGGGATTATGATGTGGACGGTACCACCTCAGTAGCTCTGGTTTATACCTTCCTGAAAACCTTTTACGAGGCCATTGACTTTTATATCCCCGACCGTTACAATGAAGGTTACGGGGTTTCCACAAAGGGCATCGACTATGCGCGGGAAACGGGGTCTACCCTGATCATTGCCCTTGATTGTGGTATCAAGGCCATAGATAAAGTCAAATATGCAAAGCACCACAGTATTGATTTTATCATCTGCGATCATCATAATCCCGGCGATGAAATTCCTCCTGCCATAGCCGTGCTGGATCCAAAACGCAAGGATTGCACATATCCCGACAAAGAGCTATCCGGTTGCGGGGTTGGATTCAAACTGATACAGGGATATGCCGCAAGAAACGGGATCCCTTTTGAAGAATTGATCCCTTTCCTGGACCTGGTCGCGGTGAGCATCGCCTCAGATATTGTATCAGTTACTGGGGAGAACAGGATACTTGCCTATTACGGACTGAAGCAGCTGAATGAGAATCCGAGAACGGGACTCAAGACCATTATTGAACTGGCCGGTATCGTTGACAAGACGATCACCATAGATGATGTTGTATTCAAGATCGGACCGAGGATCAATGCGGCGGGCAGAATGGAATCGGGAAAAAGTGCTGTAAGCCTGCTGATCGCTGAAGATAGGGCATTGGCCAAGGTGATGGGAGATAAAATTAATTCATATAATTCCGACCGCCGGAACATTGATACATCAATCACCCAGGAAGCCCTTGATATCATTGGAAGGGACCCGGAGTTGCAGAAACGGAAAACCACTGTTCTGTTTAATCCAGGCTGGCATAAGGGGGTGATCGGGATTGTTGCTTCCCGGCTGATCGACAACTGGTACAGGCCCACTGTTATCCTTACGGAATCAAATGGATTGGCGACCGGCTCAGCTCGATCGGTATTTGGGTTTGACCTGTACCAGGCGGTGGATTCCTGCAGTGACCTGCTGGAGAATTTCGGGGGACATAAATATGCAGCGGGACTGACACTCAAGATTGAGAACATTCCGATTTTTCAGCAGCGTTTTGAAAAATTCGTTACCGAGACCATCGACCCAGAACAACTGATCCCTGTTGTTGAGATCGATACGGAGATTTCCCTGAGTGAAATTTCCCCCAAGTTTTTCCGTATCCTGAAACAATTCGAACCCTTTGGTCCGGGAAATATGGCTCCTGTATTCCTCACTGAGAATGTAGTGGATAATGGTACCGGCAAGCAAGTGGGTACCAATGGTGAGCATCTGAAATTAAACCTGATCCAGGAAGAGGACCCTTATAAGGTTTACCCTGCCATTGCATTTCAACAGGGGAACCTATATAAGCATATTAATATGGGACAGGGATTCGATGCCTGCTACTCACTGGAGGAAAATGAATTCATGGGAAGGGTAAACCTCCAGATGAATATCAAGGATATCAAGTTTGACTAAAACTTCAGGCGGAGCTGTATCCTCAGATCTGATTTTTTATTCCCGTCAATTTCATTCATGCCGCTGCTGATCGTTTCACGGTCACGATAGCAGGTCAGGGCGTATTTGAACCAGAGGTCGACATGTCTTCCGATTTTCCACCTGGCATTAAGGTATGTCCGTATCCCCCTGTCAAAGAAAGATGGAATGGAAAAAGAATACAGGACATCGTGCTCGTAATTATAGATCCTGGAAAAATAACTTTCGGTATCAAACATACTGTAGCGAAAGGAGAAACTGAGCGGGAAAGAAGGAGGTTTGTATATGATGTCATGATAGGCCAGGTAACCATATTCCCTTCCGCCTGCCCCTTTCTTATAATGTGATATCTCAAGCCGGTTCTGGAAGCTGAGTCCATCTGCTACGGGGTAGGATATATGAAATCTGACGTGGGACTTCCTTGCGATTTCAATGGAAGATGAGATCACATTTTCCAGCGTGTTGTCTGATGGTTTTGCCTTGTGACGAAGCCTTATGTAAGCTTTTAATTTATGGCGGCTGCTATATTCAGCCTGGAGATGATAATCGTACCCTGAGGAAGGAGCGCTGGTCTGAGAAGTCAGCCAGGGGAAGCTGTAGGCATCCAGGTAACCTGTCAGACGCCAGTGGGGAAAGGGCCTGACCTCCAGTCCCATGTAGATCCCATGCTCATTGTTGTTGTCTGAACTTTCCGAAAAGGCATTGCCGTAATGGGCATAAAAACGTTTATCGAAATAACGGTGGAGAACTGATAAAGACACCTGCTCATGAAGATCGAAGCTTGCCCCGTTCAGTATCCCTATAGTACCACTGAAGGTACTGTAACCGAGTTCTCCGAAAAAGATCATCCGGTTAAGGCTGACCGTATAATCCATGCCCAGGTTGGTGTTCTGGTTTCCCGTGAAATCAAACTGTTTTTGTGGATAGTGTAATCGCACCGGCGCTGCATCAAAAAAATAACTTACCATGGTGCCCCCCAGGTGGAATTGTTTGTGGTTCCATGAAATATACCCTCCGAGTACGGTCTCCTGAACAGCATCCTTGTCATAGAATTCCCCCGGCGTCCGGTGATAGCCACTGCTCTGAAAAGAGGTGAACAGGGGTTCTGCTTCCAGGCTATCCTCAATGATATTCGCATCAATTCCCTTCCTTGAGAAAAAAGCAGTTATATCTACTTCACCCAGTCCGATGGTCGCCGAGGCCCCCCTCATAAACCGGTTTTCATCTACGGAAGTGTAATGGTTCAGGACAGTCCCTTTTCTGCGGATATTTATTATGTCCGGTGATTTCCCGAATGCCAAGCCGGACCATAGACTAACACCCTGTCCCGTTTTAATCTGGTAATCCCCGGCCATGATATTCTTGAATTTCCATACGTCATTGACCTGGAAGTAGACTGAATTAAAATCAAACCCATGTTTGTTTTCCCCGCTGAAGAATGGTTCGCCGGCATCTTTCTCCCCGTTGTATCCTATCATTAGTTTATCCCCGAGCTGGTACCTGTACTTGGTCATGATCTTTAAACGGTTCCCCAGGTAGCGGGCATTCGGTTTTTCAGCCAGTACTGAATCTGGAATGTCTGTAAAACCCTTCTGCTCCTGGAGAACAGCTGAGACCCTGGACAGTAACTGGTGTGAACTCCTGTACTTTTGTCCGGTGATATCCATTATCCGGGGACTGGTATCAAATGAGAAGAGGGGCTCGAGTAATTGTGCGAGTCCAACGCTAAAACCATAAACCTGAGGGAGTTCGTAGATGCTGAGCATGGGACCCTTCTCCTTGATGTATTTATGCAGGCTGGCAATCTGGAAATCAGTCAGAAGCTGGAGCTTTTCCAGGTCTTCCCGGCTGGCTGTGTTAATATTTACCGGGTTTTCCAGCGCCAGGAACAGGTTATCGAAAAGCGTATGATAATCGAGGGTTTCGACGGTATTCCTTGCAATATGCTCGATCAGATCTTCGATAATGACAGCACGGGGAGAATAATATTCCTGTCCCTGAAGGCAGGTTATCCTGACCAGCGTAAGAAAGATGAAGACAGCATAGCATCTACTTGAAAACATAATGCAGGGAAAAATACGGGGTATAGCCTACCAGTTGCTGGTAGGAAAATGACAGGGACGCATGAAAGCTTAACAAGTTAAATCCAATTCCGAAAGAATGTTCCACATATTCCTGCAGCATAACCCCCAACCTTGCATAAATATACTCAATAAGCCTGTATTCCAGTCCTAATTTATACCGGGGACTTGCAATATCGAGGTCTTTCTCGGTTTCCATGCCCAGGAAAAGGCGGTCACCGAACCGGTACCCCAGTCCCAGCCTCATGATCACCGGGATCTTCTCCTGATTCATCTTCGGGATAGTTGCCCCGGTTGGATTATAGATGTGAAATCCAATCATGAGATTGTCAACAGGCTCCGCCATGATCCCCGCCTCAATGGCAACGGTCCCGCTGTTCCCAAGCTCATTATTAAAATATGTATTCAGGTAATCCAGTTGCAGTCCCACTGCAAACCGCTCGTGAAAAGCTTTCCCGAACGCCAGTCCAAATTTGCTTTCATGATATCCCGGGTAACCAAAATAATGATAGGAGAAACCCAGGGTTCCCCTGCCTGTGGGCACCGTCAACCCGATGGCATGCAGGCTGAATTCGGGCAGCACGAACCTGTTCTCATGATGGATCCCCAGGGTAAGATGAGGATAAAAACCCAGGCCTGCCTGGTTGTGCCAGATGGACCAGAAATCGGGATACATGACACTGACATTTCCCATGGCAGCAGCCCTGGCTCCTGCCGGATAATTGTCATTCGATGCCCTTACGCAACAGGTAGGGGCAAACAACAGAAGAGCCAGTAAAAATACTGTGTACCGGATATGATAAGTACTGGTTCTCATGTTTATTCCATAGGCTGAGGAAGGTCAATTCGTTTTGTATTTGAATTTCACTTCCCGGAGTTCTTCATTGGCTTTTATGATCTTCTGCTCGAGACCGGCTTTAAATGCTTCCACTTTTTTGACGATTTCCTCATCGCCCACCCCGAGGATCTGGGCGGCAAGGATGCCTGCGTTCCGTGCCCCGTCAAGCCCGACTGTCGCAACCGGGATCCCCGGGGGCATTTGCAGTATGGATAGGATGGAATCCCAGCCATCAATGGATATAGATGCCTTAATAGGTACCCCGATCACGGGAACAGGGGTAAGGGCTGCGATTACACCGGGCAGGTGGGCTGCGCCACCGGCACCTGCAATAATAACCCCTATGCCCCGGCCATAGGCCTGTCTGGCAAATTCCATGGCCTGTTTTGGGGTCCGGTGCGCGGATAGAGCATTTATCTCAAAGGGGATCTCGAACTCATCGAGGATCTTTGCCGCCTGTTCCATGATAGGCAGGTCAGATGTGCTGCCCATGATAATACTTACTTTCGGATTCATTGTTTTTTCCTACAAAGCTAATCAAAGTATGGTTTTCTCTTTATGGCAAATTGGGAATTATATCAGCCTTCCACCCCATTTTTTTTTAAATTCGTCAAATGGAAGTAAGGAAAATACACGATAAGGAATTTGAAATGTTCATTCCAAATGCCCGGATCAATGTCGCCATCTCGGATATGGCAGCCTGTATCAGCAGGGACCTTGAAGGGAAAGATGTTATCTTCATGGGCATCCTGAACGGGGCATTCATGTTCGCTGCCGAACTGATTAAACAGATTCCGCCAAACTGCCAGATCACTTTTCTGAAGCTGGCCTCTTATGCCGGCACATCCAGTACCGGTACGGTAAAGCG
>DAOUVF010000417.1 GCA_030667765.1 Bacteroides sp. | reverse complement strand
TTTTAAAAGACAGGCCATCACACGGGTCAAGACTGATGGAAAAAACTCCATAACCCTTATAATCTTCCGAACCCCCCAAGAACAGGCTCACTTCAAGGGCAGAGATTTTGATAGAGAAGTCAAGTACGCGGAAATTATCCTTAGCTGGATGCATTTTAAAGGAGATATCTTCGCGGGCAATTGCTTTTTTTTCTCCCTGTTTATCAAGCCACAGGGGTGATTTCCATAAAACGGTAGCAGCAATGACACAGGAATCTCTATGCTTTTGCACATTTGTCCATGTAATATCCCATTCAAAATCATCATTTATCCAGGCATCGCCAATTCTTTTGGTCCCAATATAGATCTGAGTCCAGGCCCAGTATACCCCTCTCTGTTGCAGATGATCAGTATGGGTGTAGAGAGGAAAATCCTGTGTAAGGATCTGTTCATTTACACCATACAGCGGATGGATGTAATTGCAGCGTTCAGATTTACCCTGGTAGGATTTAGGGGCTTTCTGATAAAAGAAGACTTTCCTGCCATCTTCAGCCAGAAGAATACCGTTCTCATCTTCAGTGATTTCCCATCTTTGTGTGCAGGAGATGGTGATTGCGAAAAGGCCTAGTAATGAGGTCAGCCGGATTAAGCGCATCTTTTTCATCCATTCATATAATTACGTGGTTTTTTTAGTTTGCCCTGACCGGCCAGACTTATCCTGAACATAAATGGATATTGCAGTGAACATTCCCAAAATCAGCAGCAAGGCAAGATCCATTCTTAGGAATCCGATAGTTGAAGGAATTATCTCGAGCAGGGAAGATATGAAAACTACAATGGCAACAGCAGTCAGTACTACTATCCATTTCGAAGGTGGCCGTTCCCGGAGTATTGCCGCAAGGATCATAGGAGCAGCCAGTGCAGTACCTGCAAAACTTACCCTGGCGAGCATGACAAGCCTGTCGCTGGCAATGAGCGAAAAAACCAGGGCGGCAAGTGCAAAAAAGATAATACCAATCCGGGTCCTTGTTAATGTTTTGTCCTTGATGGCAATGAGGGAACGCAACTCCGACCCCATCGCAAATATCTGTGAATCACTGGTGGACAAAGCTGCAGCAATCAGCCCTATGATGGCTGCGGCGGCTATGAATCCCGGCTGGTCAAATAATAATACACCTGCCAGAAAATCTGCGGTATTACTATCGGGATACCTTACAGCACCATAAAAACCGATGAAAGCTGTAGGCAGGATGATCAGCATGGCAAAACAACCTACTGCAATTGCCAAACGTTGTGTGGATTTCAGATCTTTCATAATGACAAGCCTGGTGGTAAGCTGGGGCTGGGTTACCGGGATCATCACAATGACCAGCATGGATGCCAGCAGGAACTGAAAACTGAATAATCCATTTGGTCCCGGCACTGATAATAACCTGGCATCGATTCTTTCCACCTCAGTAAACATTTCTTTCATACTCCCGAAAGACTCGATACAACTCCATGCGATTACCCATACAATGATCAGTAATATGGTGCCCTGTAATACATCAGCGAACATGATGGCTTTGAGTCCACCCGTCTCACTGTACAACAACATCAGAACGATCATGGCCAGGGCCCAGGCCCATATGGGAAAGAATCCCGGAAAAGCAGCATTGAGGAAGATCGCTATTCCCCTGATCTGAATTGCAGTATAGGGGATCAGGAAAAGGAAAATGCAAATAAAATAGACATAACCTGCCCACTTGTTCTGGTAGCTGTCCTGCAAAACCTGCGACATCCCGTGAAATCCCCGGGTGGCGACTTTTTTTCGTAAATGGTAAGCAAAGAACAGTATGAAAAACACCATCACGCCATCAGAGAAAGCCAGGAAGATAAAGGCCCCGACACCATGTGTCCTGAAAAAATCGGGCATCCCCATCATGGTGAATGTACTGAAGAGCGTGGCTGCAAAGGACATAAATCCAATAACCAGGCCGATGTTCGAACCGGCAAAAATAAAGTCCTTCGTTCCTTTGGTCCTTCTTCTTGTCCGTATAGCCAGTAAACCGAGAGTGGAGATATAAAGAACTCCTAGTACTATTAACCACCTAATCATATTTCTTCATTTTTGTTATTATTTCCAGGATGGACCCTTGATCCAATGAAGGTCATTATGATAAGGCAAAGGGTTACCAGGATACCCATCCAAAGAGTGTATGGCATACCCAGTAAACCGGGTTTGAAAACGCCTGGCGGGATCACCACATGGGACAATCCGAGGGCTGCAAGGAGTATCACGGCAATAATGCAAATCTTCCAGTTGGTAATTTTTCGCTGAGATTTTTCCATAAATTAATTTATATGCGGATAAGAATCATAACCTGGGAAGGCTTAAACCTCCATCAACCATAATGACCTGTCCCGTGGAGTAGGGAAAATTGCCATCAGCCAGCGAGGCCGCTACTTTTCCTACATCATCCGGTTCGCCCCACCGGGCCTGTACACAAAGATCATTTTCCAGCAGTTTATCATATTTTTCCTTTACCCCGGCAGTCATATCGGTCTTAATGATCCCCGGACGGATCTCATACACTGGAATATCAAATTCCCCAAGCCTTGCAGCAAAGAGAGCAGTGACCATGCCTGTTCCTGCTTTGGAGATACAGTACTCCCCCCTATCCACAGAGGCTATGGTGGCAGAAATGGATGAAACATTGATAATGCAATTGAAATTTTCGGCATTTTCCTTCTTTTGCCCGACCATCAGGTTGGCCACCAATTGGGTGAGGAAAAAAGTACCCCTCAGATTGACCCCCATGACATAGTCGAAACTTTCTTCCGTGGTTTCCAGGATATCCTTTCTTTCTTTTGGGGCTATGCCGGCATTGTTCACCAGGATATCAATCCTTCCCATCTCATCTTTGATCCTGCTGACGATGTGCTGTCGATCTTCAGAATGCCCGATGTTGCCCTGGTAGTAGTTCACTTCCGGGCCATGACTTCTCAATTCTGCCATTATCTCTTCAACCTGTCCGGGATCACGAACACCGTTAATGGCCAGACTGAAATCCCTGAGGACCAGTCGCCTGGCAATACCAAGGCCAATGCCCCTGCTCCCACCGGTAATTAATGCTACTTTTTTCATGCTCGTTTATACAGTATGACCAAAATCGGGAATATCAATCCATTTTCTCTTCTCCCAGCTTTCCAATCCTTTTTCTGCAAGTTGAATACCTCT
>DAOUVF010000220.1 GCA_030667765.1 Bacteroides sp. | reverse complement strand
TTTTTATAAGCCCGCCTGGAGTCACCTATCAGAAATACAGAATAAGATGTGGAGGCTGAAGCAGAAGGGACCTCCTCATTCCAGTTTTCAACCCTTTCATTGTAAAAGGGTTTGTTGCTGGCGCATGACATGATGCTAGGCAGAGACAGCATACAGATATATCTCCAAAACTTATTCATGAGGTTTGGGTTTAAACTTCAAAATATATCCTTTCCCTCCCTTTCCCTCGTTGGAAATATACAGATCACCTTCCGGGGAAAAGCAGATCCCCTCCGGTTGCCTGAATAGATTTGGATCCAGGGCCTGAACACCCAATATGAGTCCCTCCCTGTCCAGTACGGTCAATAATTTCCCTACACTGCTGATCATATATATCTCATCGGTCAATGGATGGATAGCAATACCGGATGGTCTGAAACTCGCATACGGATCTGTAATACCGAGAATCTTTGCCAGCTTGCTTGAAAATTGAGTAAAGTTACCCTGGTCCTTGTAACTGTCAATTCTGCGGAGATCAATCAGGTAGGCAGGTTCTTCCAGTATTTGCTTTGTTTCCAGGTCAAAAGAATAAACGGCCCTGTAACCCTTATAATGATTTTCTTTTTCGATGGATGGAGATCCCTTGCAGGCGATCAGCAGCCGGTTTTCTGATGAATCATAAAACATTCCTTCTGCATCATTTTTATTAGATAGCAGGGTTTTATACCTTTTTACCTTTATCTCATCCTTTTTGAAGTTTTTCACCCGGAATATATGCCCGTTACTTTTCAGTACATAGGCAGTGCTCTTCACAACGGAGATATCCTCATAATCACCATCTTTACCAAACTTAACCTCAGAGACGACTTTCTCTTTCTCAAGATCATAACAATATATGATTCCATTTTCATCCTGGATACATGCCAGTGTTCCTTTTCCGGTCCAGCTAATGCCCGAAATTTCTTCAAGGTTGGCAGGCATGGTGTATCTGTGATCCGGACTGCCCAGGTCATACAGGCCTTTTTTAAAGGGAATGTCCGGGGACCGGCAAAAGGACATGAGTGCTAACACGATTGCAAGGGCTGGCAGACTCTTGAGTACTGAATAACAGGTTAAGTAAAATTTCTGTATTTTTATCTGTAGTGGCATTTCAGATTATTCTGGAAATAACTAAAATACGGAAAAAAACGACTTCTAACATAATCCATCCAAATGGCTGACATTAATATCAGTGCGGTACAATCGTATGTAGAGAAATTATTCAAGGAGCAATTACCAGAGGGAATAAGCTATCATGACCTGGATCATACTTTATATGTGGCGGCCCAGGCAAGGATCATAGGAAAGGAATCCGGACTGAATGAAAAGGACCTGGATATTGCGGAAACAGCAGCATGGTTCCATGATATAGGATTTCTTTTTTCAACGGAAGATCATGAGAGTGAAAGTCAGAGGATAGCCCGCGAGTATTTATCCTCAAATGGCATCTCAGCAGAGGTAATTGATCATGTCCATCAATGCATAGAAGCCACCAGGATGCCCCAGGATCCCGGGGATGACCTGATCGCGTCGGTCGTTTGTGACGCAGATATGTCGTATCTGTCCGAGGACTTCTATATAGAACGCACCATGCTGTTGAGAGCAGAATGGAACCTTACGAGAGAGAAAAGAATAAGCAAAAAGAATTACTACTTAGAAACGATTGAGCTCTTCAACAATCATAAGTTTTACACAGAATATGCCAGGAATAACCTGACGGCGGGCAAATATGTAAACTTCCAGTTATTGTTGAAAAGACTGTCCGGGATTTCGGACAAGTCCAACAAAAACCTGAAAAAAATGAAGTTCCAGAACAAAAAACTGAATCAAAAACTGCAACAGGAAAAATTACCTGGAAGGGGTGTGGAATCGATGTTCCGTCTGACGGCAAGGAACCAGATCAATTTGAGTTCCATAGCCGATAATAAGGCCAACATATTGATATCAATAAATTCCATCATACTGACAGTCCTGGTATCAATGGGGATTGGCAGGGTAGCTGATTATCCGAATTTCATCATACCGGGCATCGTGTTTCTTTCTACCTGCCTGATCACAATTATTTTTGCCATCATGTCCACCCGTCCAAAAATTTCTTCCGGCAAGTTTACTGAGGAAGACATCCATAATAAGAAAGTCAATCTGTTGTTTTTCGGCAACTTCTACAACATGACCATGAATGAATATGAATGGGCCGTAAAGGAGATGATGAAAGACAACAATTATCTTTATACCAGTATGATCAGGGACCAGTACAGCCTGGGGAAGGTGATTGGCAGAAAGTATAATTTGCTGCGGGTGGCCTACACTGTTTTCATGATTGGCCTGGTTCTTTCGAGCATAATGTTTGCCATATTCATCCTGGCGGTCCCAATCGCTTAATAAATAAGATGGAAAGAACCTCATCATTCATCTGCCTGCCCGATATCAGTGGGTTTACTCATTTTGCCCAGCAAACAGAAATATCGCATAGCAAACATATCATTTCTGAATTGCTGGAGGTGATCCTTCACTCAAATAATCTTGACCTTAAAGTGGCTGAGGTTGAGGGTGATGCCATTTTTTTCTACCGTGAAAATTTCACCCCGTCGGCAAAAGAACTGCTTGACCAGGTCAGGATAATGTTTCTCAATTTCCATGCACATCTGAAGTATTATGAACATTACAGGATTTGTCACTGTGGAGCCTGCAGTACGGCATCCGGACTTGGACTTAAGTTCATAGTACATCTCGGGACATTCACCTTTACTACCATTAATAAAACCGTTAAGCCGTATGGAAGGGATGTAATCCTGGCACATAAACTGCTGAAGAACAATATCCGGGAAAACGAATATATGCTGCTGACTGAAAACACATTTGATATTTTTACTGAGGCTGCTCCCTCCTTTATCAAGGATCTGAAACAGATGAAGGAGGGATCCACAAATTACGATGAATTGGGCAAAGTCAGATACAGGTATTTCCTCCTGAAACATTTACATGACAGGGTAAAAGAACTTCCGACAAAGGTACATCCTCATAAATTCAAAAACCCTGTACGATATGAAGGCATCATAAATGCTCCGAAGGAAAAGGTTTATGAAACAGCCAGTAACCTGGAATACAGGACAAGCATAAACACAGATGCCTCATATTTTCAATATGACAAGGATAGGGTCAACAGGGTAGGCTTCGTTCATGAGTGTGTTATCAGCAACCGCAATTACAGGATAGAAACGATTTCCAATGATTTTGGCGACGATAAACTGGTATATGGTGAACTTGTGAAAAAGGTGGCGATAGCCAGGAAGATGTATAGTTATACCATATTGGAAAATCACGGTAAAGCGACAAAAGTTTATTACGAAGTACATTTTGAGCCCATACCTGTATTAACCCGGTTGTTAATCCTTCTGCTCAGACCATTCATCCGGTCCAGGTTGAAAAAATCCTTTGATCAGCTGAAGGAATACTGTGAACATGCTGAATAAAAGTGTAAAATATATCAACCGCGACATCAGCTGGCTGTCTTTTAACGGACGTGTCCTTGATGAAGCGAAAGACAGCAGTTTACCCTTGTATGAGAGATTGAAATTCCTTGCTATCTATTCTTCCAACCTTGATGAATTCTTTCAGGTAAGGGTGGCTGCATACCGGAGATCGTCCGAAGACTCCAAAGCCCTGTTGCAACAGATTTTGATGATCGTTGATAAGCAGCAAAATGAGTTTGGATCAATCTTCTGGAAGGAGCTAGTCCCTCAGCTCAGGGCAAACAGGATCCAATTACGCCAAAATCAGCGACTGAACAAATTTCGCAGGGAATTCATTACGCAATTTTTTTTCCATGAATTAGTACCCTATCTCCAGCCTATATTGCTATTAAAAGGGAAAGTCCTTCCTTTCCTTCAACATAATGCTATCTACCTGGCCGTAAAACTGGTGAAAAAGTCTGATCCGGTTAAGGAAGTTAAAAAAAAGCGCAAGGCACGTTATGCCATTGTCAATATTCCCACCGACCATCTTCCCAGGTTTATTGAATTACCTGAATCCAATGGACAGCATTGCATCATGTTCCTGGATGATATTGTCAGGATGAACCTGGTTACTCTCTTCCCGGGATATGATATAGTATCATCCTACAGTGTCAAACTTTCACGGGATGCTGATCTGGGAATTGATGATGAATTTACAGGAGACCTGCCAGTAAAGATCAGCAGTTCCCTGGTGAAGCGCAAAACAGGGGTTCCGGCCAGATTTCTCTATGACAATAAAATCCCGGCACCATTTCTGGACTTCTTGATCCAAAGCCTTGAAATATCCAGGGAAGACCTGGTCCCCGGTGGTAAATATCATAATTTCTCCGATCTTTTTTCCTTCCCCAACCCCTTGTCCCCCAAACTGGAAATTAAATCCCTTCCACCCCTCTATAAAAAGGATCTTGAATCTTATCCTTCCTTGTTCGAAGCAATTAGAGATAAGGACTGGATGCTTCATTTTCCATACCACTCATATGATCCGGTTATCCGGTTTCTGAATGAAGCTGCAATTGACCCGAAGGTGAAAGAGATAAAAACCACCCAGTACCGGGTTGCATCTCATTCGGCGGTAGTGAATGCACTGTTGAATGCAAGGAATAATGGTAAGCGGGTAACGGTATTCGTGGAACTGAAAGCACGGTTTGATGAATATGCCAATCTGCAGTTTGCCAAGATGATGAGTAAGGCGGGCATTAAGATAATATATAGTATACCCGGACTGAAAGTTCATGCAAAAGTTGCTCTGGTTTTGAAAAAACCGGTTAAAAATAAACAGGCTGCATATGCATTTTTAAGTACAGGTAATTTCAACGAGAAAACGGCCAGGATTTATGCTGACCATGGATTGTTTACAAGCAATGAAAAGATTACCTCCGAGTTGAAAGATCTGTTTAGTTACCTGGAGGAACAGGACGTAAAACCAAAGCTAAAACATTTGCTGGTTGCACAGCTCAAAAAAGAGTTTATCAAAAAGATCGACAGGGAGATCAGCAATGCAGCAGCTGGCCGTGAAGCCAGGATGATATTGAAAATGAACGGACTGGATCATAAGAAAATGATCGATAAACTTTATGAAGCGAGCCGGAAAGGGGTAAAAATTGATTTGCTGGTCCGTGGCATCTGCTGCCTGGTCCCAGGAAAGAAATTCAGTGAGAACATTACCGTTACCAGGATTGTGGACCGCTTTCTCGAACATGCCCGGGTTTTTGTATTTCATAATGGAGGAAATCCTGAGATATATATGGCTTCAGCGGATTGGATGAACAGGAACCTGAACCGGAGGATTGAACTTGGTTTCCCGGTATATGATGAGGAGATTAAAAAGGAAGTTTTGAAGATCCTGGACCTGCAGCTGAAAGATAATACCAAGGCAAGAATACTCGATAGCGAGCATAATAATTTACCAAAACCAGCAGGGGAGGGGGGCAGGATCAGGGCGCAGATTGAAACGTATAATTACCTCAAAACTTCAGGCTCATTGCGAAGCCTGTATACCGACCGGCTACAGGTATAATTGTCAGGTTTTCATTCTTGCGTTTCTTATGCAGAT
>DAOUVF010000130.1 GCA_030667765.1 Bacteroides sp. | reverse complement strand
ACCTGATCAAGCCGGTAAAACCCAACCAGATCCTGCTGTCCATTAAGAAAAACATCGATTTGAAAAGGCTGGTAACCAAACATACAACCTCTGCTTATCAGTCGGAATTTGCCCAGATACATATGCTCATCAATACAGCCTATCATTTCAGTGACTGGGTAGAGATATACCGGAAACTGACTTACTGGGACCTTGAACTGGAATCCAGTATGGATGACGGTATGGAGGAGATCCATAGTATGCAGAAAGTGGAAGCCAATACCGGGTTTTCTAAATTTATCAAGACGCACTATTATTCCTGGTTTGAAGGAAAGGACCCGGAAATACCCTTGCTTTCCCCGGGCATTTTCAGGGAAAGGGTACTGCCGATCATACAGAAGGGTGAAAAAGTATGTTTGATTGTGATCGATAACCTTCGTTTTGATCAATGGAAAATACTGCAACCCCTGATAGAGGAATATTATTCGGTGGACACGGAAGAAATTATCTGCAGTATCCTGCCAACGGCCACACAATATGCCAGAAATGCCATATTCGCTGGTTTGATGCCAATGGAAATAGCGAAACGCTATCCCCAGTTGTGGGTGGATGAGGAAGAAGAGGGCGGGAAGAACCTGAAAGAGAAAGACCTACTTGAAAGCCAGATCCAGCGAATGGGATTAAATCTGCGGATTCATTATGATAAAATAAGCCATTCAAGTCGAGGCAAGAGACTTGTTGAAAATACATCGAACCTGATGGATTTTGACATGACGGCCATCATCTTTAATTTTGTGGATATCCTTTCCCATGCCCGTACCGAACTGGAGATGATCAAGGAACTGGCTTATGATGAACCTTCTTACAGGTCATTGACCAGGTCATGGTTTGAGCACTCACATCTCTATGATTTTTTGAAGGAACTATCCAAATTGGACATCAAAGTGGTACTGACCACAGACCATGGGACCATCCGTGTAAATAATCCTGTGAAAGTGATTGGAGACAGGAAAACCACGCCAAACCTCAGGTATAAACAGGGGAGGAATCTGAATTATAAACCCGAGGAGGTTTTCGAGATCAAAAATCCCAACCAGATCCACCTTCCCAAATCCCATGTCAGCTCATCCTTTATTTTTGCCACCAATCATGATTATCTGGTATATCCGAACAACTACAACCAGTTCGTGAATTATTATAAGAATACCTTCCAGCACGGAGGCGTTTCAATGGAAGAAATGATGATTCCACTGGTCACCCTCAGTCCATCTTAAATTACTGCCAGCCCAATGTTAATCATCAGCATACCAGACCTGTCATCCATCGATGATGCTGCCCGTGAGTTGATTGACACCCTTCCCGACAAAAGGATTTTTGCCTTTTACGGTGAGATGGGAGCAGGAAAAACAACCCTGATCAAAGCCTTATGCCGGGTACTCCAGGTTACAGATGTTACGAGTTCCCCTTCGTTTGGATTGATCTATGAATATCGAACCAGAGGGAATGATTCCATTTATCACTTTGATTTTTACAGGATTGAACACCTGGAGGAGGCTTATGACATTGGTTATGAAGAATATATTGACAGTGGTCAATATTGTTTTATTGAATGGCCCGATAAAGTAGCGTCCTTGCTACCTCCGGAGACGGTAAATGTGAATCTACAGATTGTCGGAAATAATGAAAGAACCATGGAGGTAGAGGTTTAAGTTATGCATCCAAACTTGACTATGATGGTGAATTATGTTAATTTAGGCTTATGATACCCCAGGACACATCAGATGCACAATTCACGTTTGGCAGGGCAAGCCTGATGCCCCAGGAGGAAATGCTGGAAGTTGGAAAGAGCAAGAAACAGCTCACCATTGGCATCCCGAAGGAAATCCAGAAATTCGAAAGCAGGGTTGCCCTTACGCCGGAAGCTGTAGACCAACTCGTGAACTCAGGACATGAGGTACTCATCGAGTCAGGGGCCGGAAATGCCGCCAATTATTCAGATAGAGACTATAGCGAATTGGGAGGTTTTATACTTGACAACAGGGCAGCGATCTACCAGGCGGACACGATTCTCAAGATAGCCCCTCTTTCGATGGATGAAATTAAATTGCTCAGTGAACGGCAGGTGGTTATCTCATCCCTGCATCTGAACAGTCAGACCAAACAGTTTGTCCAGCAGCTGATGCAGAAAAGGGTCACAGCCATAGCCTTTGAAAATATCAAGGATGAACATAACTGTTACCCGGTAGTTCGTTCCATGAGTACCAGTGCCGGAAATACATCTATACTCATTGCAGCTGAGTATCTAAGCAATTTTCATGGCGGTAAAGGGGTAATGCTGGGCGGCATCTCAGGGATCACCCCGACAGAAGTAATTATTATCGGGGCTGGTACGGCGGCAGAATCTGCTGTAAGGGCCGCGTTGGGTCTGGGGGCCCAGGTAAAGGTATTCGACAGTTCTGTACACCGGCTTAACAGGTTGCAGAATAACATCGGCCAGCGGATCTATACCTCTGTCTTTCACCGGCAGGTTATGGAACGGACCCTTCGATCAGCAGATGTTTTAATCGGTGCCATGTACTTGATTGAACAGGGACCGCGTTATATTGTTACAGAGGAGATGGTGAAACAGATGAAAAAAGGCTCGGTGATCGTGGATATCAGCATAGACCAGGGTGGATGCATTGAAACTTCAGAGTGCAAGACCCAGGTGGATCCTGTATTTACCAAACATGGCATCATTCATTATTGTATGCCCAATCTTCCCTCCAGAGTAGCCCGTACCGCTTCCATCGCCATCAGTAATGTTTTTGCCCCGCTTTTACAGAATATGGGAGAGTCCGGTGGTATAAAACAATTTTTAAAAGATGATAAGGGTGTCAGGAACGGTGTGTACATATTCAACGGGATCCTTACAAATAATTTCATTGGCAATCATTTCGATATCCCTTCCAAGGATATTGACCTGTTGATGGCTGCTTTTTAAAGGAAAAATTATTAGAAAGATAAGTGCAGTATTAGCCATACTGATAGGGATCTGTTTTTCATGTGAGAAGAAAGAAGATCCGAAATATAGGGGAGAATTTATACTGAGTTCCGAATTAATGCTATCCGACCAGTTACATTCCTATTATGGTTTTGCTTTTGAGAATGGTCAGATATCCGTCTATTCGCCTCTCAGCAGTGTTCAACCCGATCTCGCTGCCATCCATAATATATTCAATCAGGATATTACTGTTACGCTTCAGAGTTCTAACCAGATTGACGCGTTTTACAAAAATGGTGATTTTCAGAGTGCCGGTGAAGCAGAGGCTTTCTTCAATGGTTACGCTGAAGTAACAGCGAATAACTTCCAGCCTCAGGGGGATAATATTGAAATCAACCAGGTCTGGACGGTTCAGACCGCCAGCAAGAAATTTGCCAAGATCTGGATCAGGGATAGCCAGATAAAAACAGGTACGCTCTCCGATTATATTGAGCTCACCATCAAGTACCAGTACCAGCCTGATGGGACAAAAACCTTTCCTGATTGAGGTTGCTGACCCTGACTGCTGAGGCTATTGATCCTGCCGGAATCTTGGACTCTTAAAAATTTGCCCTGACTGAAAGGCCTCCTGTGTGGATGACAGACTGGTTTTCGGAAACCCTGCCTGCATATTCCAGGTTCACTTCAATCCCCCCTGTTATGGTCCGCTGAAACAACAGGTTCCAGGTGCCGTTATGACCGGGAAGCAATCCCTGCAGCATCTCGTAACCAACAGGGGATGCGGGATCATCGTTATATGACAGGTGGACATAATTTACCCTGCAGGTCAGGATACCCTTGTTCAGTTTGCTGTAGCGCAGTTCAGTGCCAAGATTATGCTCCTCTGATTGCTGGACATCCAGGCGGTTCACCTGGTTTTTATAGCCATAATCGGCCACCAGCCTGAAAGTCCGGGAAAACTGGAACTGGGTGATTAATTTATTGGATATGAAATCGATCTCATAATCCCGGCTGGAAAGGAATTCTGAGGCAAAGCTTTTCACACCATTGTCAAACTGGTTGATGATAGATGTCTGATCATTGATGGTGATCCTGGCCCGCAGGCCGTGGCTTTGTATGGTGCGTGTATCGAATCCATTGGCAAGAAAAGTCCTGTTCAGGTTTTGCAGGTATATATAGTCCATCCCGAATACACGGCCTGTCTTATTGAATGAAAGATTGTTCCTGACAGAGGTGGATATGGACACCAGGTCTGGATCATTCAGGTCGGAAAAGAAAGGATTCAGATTTTTCAGGATATCAGTGTTGGTGTTTTTCCGGTTGATGCGGTATGCGAACTGGTTGGAAAAAAGTGATATACCCTTATAAAAACCATCCCTGGTTTTCCAGATACGGACTGGATTAAGATTGATGGTCTGATTGAACTGGTTGCTGTATACCGTCATAAAGTTGCTGGAGGGAAAGAAGATCCTGATATACCTGGCTTCATCCTGGAACTGGGCAACTTCAAATTCATCCAATTCTTTCAGGCCATTCTGATTATAATCGATCCATTGATATACTCCTTGTCCGGGTGCAACCTCCAGGTAAGAGAACTCTCTTTCGGATTCCAGTCCGGATCCCACCTCCCAAAAAGTAGATGCCGTAATGGCTCCCTTGGCCAGTTGCAGTCCATACTCAATCCTCCCGAGCAATGAATTTTCAGGTTTATTTTCACTCAACGTAGAATCTTTGATGGACAGTTCCCTGTAGGTAAGCATTACCCGGAGCTGGCTGGCCGGGTTTTTCATTAGATTGGCCCCCAGGTTAAGGTCTTGTCCCAATGTAGCATAAACCAGCTGGTTATCCCCGGGATAGTAATCCCTTCGGTTCCTGTAACTTAAGTATCCACGGTTCTGAATGGTATCAGGCTGGGTAAGGAAGATCTCGAATTCCTGAAAAGCAAGGCTATTGGGGGAGAGGCTGTCATTCCTCCGGCTTGTCCATCGGTTCTGTTCCCCTTCTTCCTTGATCCCCAGTATGGCATACCGGAAGTGTTTGGCAATCATGGTACGGTGCCTGAGGAATTTTGTATCGTTAAGATGGTCACTTGAGTTCAGCAGGCTTGCATTCACATCAAATTCGAATCCGCTGTATTTCAAATTCCCGAGAAGTGTATTCCTGATCCCTTCAAAATCACTGCCCCTCTGCATAAATTCAGCATTATACCTGATCCGGCCGGCCTTCGCTTCGTAAAATTGCAGTCCCACCATAGCAAGATGTTCCTGCTCCTGGGTTGGACTGTCTTCAAGATTCCAATCACGCTCGAATTCGACACTCCTGAACCTTTCCACCGAGCTGAAGTACCTGCTGATATGCCTGTATGCTGCTTGCCCCCTTAACTGTATGCGGGAAGTATCTCTTTTCAGCATTTCCTGGTAGAGTTCAAGGTTCACAGCATAACCAAGGTTTTCCTCTTTATCCAGGCTGGAAAAAGTATTAAGGTCATTATTGGAAAGGACAAATTCGAAATTGGTCCGGGTCATGGATCCCAGGGCTTGTGATCCTCCCACGCTGATCACCTGTTTCTTTTTCGGAGTGACCAGTAAAACCACCGGTGCATAACTACCCTGCCTGATGTCATTCTCAGGTGCATACCAGCGGAACACCCTTCCATTGGCCACGGAATTTTCCAGCAGGTAGTCCCCGTTACCCTCTCCGACAAAACTGAACCGCAGGCGGTAAACTGCCAGTTCCGGGTCATTTGAATGGATATACACCTCCTGGTAAATGGAATCATATACCAGGCTGTCGGCTTTCCTGTACAGGACCTCATTTTCATTATAGCCAACACTGTCGATCCTTGGTACTACCGCCTTATCGATGTCATTCCCGATTTGTGACAGGAAATACTTTTCTTCATTTGAGAGATCCTGCTGCAGGGTCTGGTTCTTGTCATCCTGCTCAGAGAAAACATTAAAAAAGAAAGTCCCGTTTTCGGTCTGGTATTCATTGGCCGTATACAGTAAAAATCTTGCATAACTTCTTTCCGTATACTCAAATTCTACAATGATACGCCTGTCCTTGGTAATGGTCTGCATGGGTGTGAAGGTGATCTCGGCACTGTTGTAATCCACAGTATAATCATTATTGATGCCCCTTGTCAGCAATCTTCCGTCTATGTATACACGTTCAGAACCTGCAAGCACCATGATAAATTGCTCATGATTGCTTCCACGGAGCTTATAGGGTCCCTGGTTCCCTTCTATCCCCATAAATGAATTTTTGCTGAACTTTCCCTTGGAAATGGCTCCGCTTACCGTGGTCTTGAAATTGTCCTTATCAGTATTCCCCAGCTTGAACTTACCATTGAACATGGCCCCTTTGGACCGTTTATAAAAATTCATGAACATGCCTGGAGAACCGGTCAGCTCAAAATCACCCGCCACCAGTCCCAGTTGTTCATTGAACACGGAGATATAGACCCTGTCAAATTCACTGATCTGTTGAGAATAACCTTCCGGCTGGATGGGGATATTATTATCGGAGATTGCGGCGAGAATGTTCAGGTTATTGCTGATCTTCCCGGTTAATTGCAGGTTCAGGTTGGAATTCACTACCACATCCTGGTTGTTGCCAAAAGTGATGCCACGAGACAGGCTACCCCGTTTATTCAATTCAGAATAGGTATAATAACCTCCCTGCTGAAGATCCTCAGAGGTTATCCGGAAGGGATCTGCGGGCCGGCCCTGGACCTTTTCCTGCAGGTTCGAAGGATCCTTATGATAATAGGGCTGGAAAGGAGAAGGAGAGAGTACCCGGTATTTTACCATCACCCTTGCATCAAGCAGGGATGGGTGTATCACTAATGTTCCGTCAACAGGCAGAACCTCGTAGAGGCTATCAGGGATCCTGTTATTTTCCCCGTCAAAAAGAAAAACTGAACCCGGAAGGATCATAAGGCTGTCCAGTTTCACGCTGTCGCCCGGCAGTTGGATGTACCTGGACCGGAGACCGGACAGATCCTGAGCAAAGGAGGACAGGCTAAGAAACAGGCATATGATAATGATGATCCTTCTTTTCAAAGGCCTGGGATTAATGGGTAGATAAAAATACCTAATGTGTTAATAATGAACTCTGAATACCACCAAAAATTGTTTCACAAGATAATAGTTAAAAGCAGGATCAGTATACTTCTGTTCGACTCGTGTTGCAACTCGTCCCCGACAGGTCGGGGACTCAGACAGCAACACTCGCTCACAGAACATACTGATCCTGCTATTCCAATGTCATGCAATTTTTAGTGGGATGTCGAGGTTCCGGCCATATGTTATAGATAAGAAAAAAGAGATTGGGTGACCAGGGTTGTTCGGTTTTGGTCTTTGGCTCGAACAGGAACATGCACACCAATGTGCAGAACAGCCTTGGCGATCTATTCAATGAACTTCTGAAATTTTAGCCAATGCTTTCCCAGCTCGCGCCATGCATCATTAAATTCCGGTATTTCTGTTATCTGATTTACCAGTTGTTTCTGCCATTGCTTTGCATAAATGTTTTCCTTTCGTTCAACGACTGTTATCAGTTCTTTTGGGTCATATCCCTGGGCGCCGTTCGTTGCATTACGGAGCGCATTTTTTCGGCAATTACTTCCCCAAGCGTGTAACAAGAGAATACTATATTCTTCATGTTTAAGGTCGGAATATGAGTTTATGATCAGCTTCTCTTCAGGGGTGTTGTATATTAGTTCGTCCTGGGT
>DAOUVF010000422.1 GCA_030667765.1 Bacteroides sp. | reverse complement strand
CTTTCCCCCGTATCCGGCTTGTGAAGATATAGGCCATGCTTGATCTTATCTCCACCTCGAACCAGACATCCGGGTCCCTGAGATCCACCGAGTTCATCCCCTCGGGAAGGTGAGACAGGACCGCCGACCCGCCGTTGATCGCAATATCCTGGCTTGAATATGGGTGCTTGCCCACCCTCTTCACCTTCAGGCCGAAGGACATCTTCTCCGAGATGTTCTCCCTTCCCACCTTTTTAAGGCACTGCCATCCTGGAGAAATCCATCAGCATTGATCCTGGAAATCCCTACACAGAGATACTTTCCCTTGAAGGAAATATCCTCGGGCATGACCTGAAATTGCGTTTACTGAACAGTTCAGAACAGGAGATCATCTCCTATCAGGCAGATCCGCCAGCACCTGTTCCCCCGCTGCCGGAAGCCATTATTCCACCGGCGGAGCCATCTGAGATAAAAACCACCGAGGAGCTGTACTACACGGGTATGCGGATAAGGCAGTTCCATAATGCAAGGATGAGGCCGGAGGATTATTTCCTGGAGGCACTGGCCCGGGATCCATTGGATGTAAGGTGTAATACCGCCATGGGGATCATACACAAGGAAAAGGGTGAAACAGGCGAAGCAAAAAAATACCTGAGGAAAGCCATCTCCCGCTTAACCAGGGATTATACAAGGCCGAGGGATTGTGAACCGCTCTATCACCTGGGGGTGATACTGAAGAATGAAGGGAGTTATGAGGCGGCCATCGATACACTGTACAGGGCGGCATGGGATTATGAGTTCAGGTCAGCATCCTATTTTCAGCTGGCCCAGCTTCTCAGCTTGCAGGGAAAACATAATGAGGCCCTGGAGGCCGTTGAGGAGTCCCTCCTTGTGAATGCAATGAATATCAATGCCTTGTGCTTAAAAACCAGCCTGCTTCGGCGGACAGAAAACCATGAACAGGCCGTGCAGGAAGCAGAAAAGATCATCCTGATTGATCCCCTGAGTAAGTACGCTGTAAACGAACTGCGGATGATCCATGATCAACAGGATGAGCTTGATGTTGCAAGGAAAAATGAAATTACCCTGAAAAAATTGCTGAGGGATTACCCTGAAAATTACCTGGAGCTGACGGTTGATTACATAAATTCAGGTTTAATAGCGGAAGCCACCCAACTTTTACAGATTGCCAGATCTTCCGGCACCGCCGGATTGAGCGGATATCCCAGCATCCATTATTACCTGGGATACCTGCATCACCTGAAGGGGATGACCCAGGCCGCCGGGGAGTATTTCCGGCTGGGAATGTCATTGCCGGTGGATTATTGTTTCCCTTTCCGGCTGGAAACACTGGAGGTTTTTAAAACAGCCATTGAGTATCAGCCGGATGATGCAAAAGCTTATTACTATGCAGGGAATATCTTGTTTGATAAGCAACCTCAAAAAGCCATTGAGTTCTGGGAAAGGTCTGCCAGTCTGGAACCTGCTTTGGCCGTTGTCCACCGGAACCTGGGATTCGGGTACTATCAATATGCCGGTGATATTGATAAAGCCATAACTGCTTATGAGACGGCACTTTCCCATGATAAAACACAGCCCAAATACTATGCAGAGCTGGACAGACTGTATGAAAGGCGGGGTGATCCGCTTGAAGAAAGACTGGAATGGCTGACCACAAACCATGAATATGTGGCCGGACGGCAGGATGGGTTATTGCAGGAAATCAAGGTTCTTGTGAATACTGGCGGTTTCGACAGGGCCATTGATCTTATGAAGAATACTTATTTCTACCGGCAGGAAGGTTCTGAGCAGCTTCATGGTTTTCATGTAACAGCGCATATATTGAGGGCAAAAGAATTACTCACGCAAGGTTCCTATGAAAAGGCCGTCGAAGACATGCTTGCGGCAGATACTTACCCGGAGAATCATAGGGTAGGCAGGGATACGGCTTATTACAGGAATCCCCAGATAAATTACTATACCGGCCTGGCTTATGAATTGCAGGGAGATAAAAGCCTTGCAAAAACGTATTATAACAAAGCCATTATATCGACCGGCAGGGATCCGGGGAACCAGTATTACAGGGCACTGGCATATCAGAAGCTGAAGCAGAAAAAAGCAGCAGGGGCTCTGCTGGAGGATATTATTAAGATTGGAGAAGAACGGGTTGGATCTTCGGGGGAGGTGGACTTCTTTGCAAAGTTCGGGGATGATCAGACTGACAAGCAGCGAAAGGCTGATGGGTACTATTTATTGGGACTGGGTTATATGGGGGAGTCCGAAACTTCACGTGCGAAAGAATATCTTGAAAAATCGGCCAGCCTGGATATAAACCAGATATGGGCCAGGGTATACCTGGATGAATTGATCAATGACAAATAGAGTAATAATGAAAAAACCAATCTTCGGCCTATCCGTTTACCTTGTATCGGTACTATTCATTGTATGCTTCGGGGGCTGCGGTCTGAAGAAAGATTCCGACATAGCAGATTCACCGCCAAACATCCTTTTCATCATGACTGACAAGCAGTTTGCCGGCATGATGAGCTGTACCGGGAATGCTTACCTGAAAACCCCTGCACTGGACAGGCTGGCAGCATCCGGGATGCGCTTTGAACTGGCATACAGTCCCAATCCGGTTTGCATCCCGTCCCGGACCTCCATGATGACGGGGTATTTCCCCAGTGCCTTCGGGGTCACACACAACAGGGATGCAAAGGATGCAGTGATCCCCGGCCGGGTACTGGAGAATACCATGGGAAGGCTCATGCAAAGGGCGGGCTATCGTTGTGTATACGGTGGGAAGACCCACTGGGCCAGGGGACTGGATATGGAAAGCTGTGGTTTCGAGGATCTGACCCGGGATGAGCGGGAAGGCCTGGCCGATAAATGTGCCGAATTTTTCCGCAGCAAGCCCGAAGAACCCTTCTTCATGGTGGCCTCTTTTATCAATCCACATGATATCTGTTATGTAGAGATCGATGCCACCATCCGGTACTATGGACTTCCGGAATTTGGACCCAATGCCAGGGTGGAGCGGCAAAAAATAGGCGAGGCTGTTCAGCTGGCTGAAAAGGCCAGGGCGGATGGTGTATATGATTCCCTTTGTCCGCCCCTGAAGGCTAACTTCGGACTCACGGAAAATGTCCCGGGGATCCTTCATTCAAATT
>DAOUVF010000167.1 GCA_030667765.1 Bacteroides sp. | reverse complement strand
GGGGTCTTTTTGCCCTCATGCTAAAAATTGCTCCACGTTGGATGTATGACCTTTTTTAATGACTTAATGCTTACGAATGAAAGAATTATGGGATCAACGATACAGTGAGCCCGGCTTTGCCTATGGCATGGAGCCAAATGCTTTTTTCGTGGAGGTATTGGATTCCATTACCCCGGGCCGACTACTCCTGCCTGGTGAAGGTGAAGGGAGGAATGCCATCTATGCAGCAGGTAATGGTTGGGAAGTCAGCGCCTTTGATCAGAGCATTGTTGCCCGTGATAAAGCCCGGGAATGGGCAGCATCAATGGACCTGCAATTTGATTACCGGCTGGCCAGCATGGAAGAATTTTTCTGCCCGGATCCGATCTTCGATCTCATTGCCATTATTTATATCCATTTGCTTCCCGAAACCAGGCTGCAGGTTCACAGGCAACTGTCAGCATGCCTGAAACCAGGCGGAAAGATCATCCTGGAATGCTTTCACAAGAACCAGCTCAGGTACGGGACTGGCGGTCCGCCGATCGAAGAGTTACTGTACCAGGAAGATGACATACGATCCGACTTCTCTGCCCTGGATTTTGATCTCTGCGAAGAACAGGTGCTGGATATTTTCCAGGGAAAATACCATTCCGGCAAATCAAGTGTGGTCAGGCTGATCGCAAATAAACCAATTTAATTATGAATTCGTCCAAAACTACATGTGTACATGCCGGCACCCTTTTTGATGATAAGACCAGGGGAGTAAACTCTCCCATTTACACCTCATCCTCTTTCGAATACCTCGACCTGGATGAAGCTGTTTATCCGAGGTACTTTAACATCCCTAATACAGAAGCCCTTGGAATAAAAATAGCTGCCCTTGAGCAAGCTGAATCGGGGATGGTATTCAGTTCAGGGATGGCAGCCATTACCTCGGTCCTCTTCGCTTTCCTGAAGCAGGGTGATCATGCCATTTTCCAGACAGGTTTGTATGGCGGGACTTTTCACTTTGTAACGACTCAGCTGGAAAGGTTCGGCATAGGGTATGATATCTCAGTTGATAATGAACCTGCCACATTTGAAGGTCTCATAAAAGAGAATACCCGGTTGATCTATATTGAAACACCTTCAAATCCACTGCTCAGGGTAACAGATATCAAAGCTACGGTAAAACTTGCCAGGTCAAAAAACCTGATCACGGTAATTGACAATACTTTCGCTTCTCCCATTAACCAGAATCCCCACCACCTTGGTATTGATGTAGTGATCCACAGTGCGACAAAATACCTTGGCGGACATGCCGATATCTGTGCCGGAGCTGCTGCCTCAGGGAAAGAGAACATGCTAAAGATCAGGGATATGGCACGCGGCCTGGGAGGCAGCCTGAATGCCCAGACAGTATACCTGCTCGAACGAAGCATCAAAACCCTGGCCCTGAGGATAGAGCAGCAAAACCGCAATGCTCAGTACCTGGCAGAAAAGTTATCTGTACATCCTTCTATAGAGCAGGTTTATTACCCGGGATTAGCAAATCACCCGGAGCACGAGATAGCCCGCCGGCAAATGTCTGGATTCGGGGGCATGCTTTCCTTCGAAATCAGGGATCTTGACCCGATTGGATTCCAGCGTAACCTGAAACTCATCAGGCCATCCGTCAGCCTGGGCGGAGTGGATACCATCATTTGTTCCCCTGCCCTCACATCCCACCGCCATTTAAGTCCACAGGAAAAAAAGAATGAGGGGATAAGTGACAACCTGTTGCGGCTCTCTGTGGGCATTGAGGATCCTGATGATCTATTGCATGATATTGAGCAAGCAATATCATAACCCTTCTTGTAACATTCCCTGTTATTAAAACGTTTAAAATTAATAAATCAACATCTTTTGGTATGAGACCCCTATGCCTCGCACTGTTGGTCCTGGCTTTCGGATGCTTATCACACCAGTCTGTCCAGGCACAAATTGATCCGAATTCCGTACCTGATGTAGGAACCATGGTACGAATAACCATGACGGACGGATCTGTTTATTTAGGTGAGATCATTTCCCAGGAACTGGGCATTATCCGCTTGAAAACATCGAACCTGGGAACCCTCCAGGTCCCAACCGTCAATATAGAACGACTCGAGGATCTCACCGGCGATAAAATGCGAAAGGGCAAATACTGGTTCGAAAACCCCAGTTATAACCGGTATTTCCTGGGACAATCGGCGCAGCCTCTCCGGAAGGGGGAAGGCTACTACCAGAATATCTGGGTCTTTTTTAATGCCGCACATTACGGCATTACAAAGAATATTTCCATCGGGGGTGGCTTTGAATTCCTGTCTACTTTTGGTGCACAAACGCCAATCTTCTTTCTTTCCGCCAAAGCGGGTTTTCCATTTTGTCAAAGATCCAGTGCAGGTGCCACCATCAGGTATCTGAACATCGCAGACCTGAGCGGGAATGATGATATTGATACAGACCTGGCCGGAGGATTATTCCTGGGAACCGCCCAGTATACTTATGGAACTAACGACCATAACATTACCGGTGGGATAGGCTATGGTATCGCAGGGAAAGAAGCTGCAGACAGGCCAGTATTTGTGCTAGGCGGACAGACCAGGGTCGGCCGGAGAATGGGGCTTTTGACTGAGAATTACATCATCCCCGGTGACCGTGTCGAAGCGGTCTTCATCTATGGTATGCGGTTCATGGGAGAACGTATTTCCTTCGACCTTGTATTCCTGAATCACCGCGAAATAGCCAAAGTTATTTTCATAGGGATACCCATGGTGGATTTTGTTTTCAAGTTTGGCAAATGATCCAGGGCATCTCTGTCCCCAGGCCTGCATTTAGAATCATTCCAATCTGAAATGTTTGTATTTTAGGTTATCTGAAACAGGAACCTTATGGAAAAAAGTAACTGGGAGAGTTTTTTTGATGGTCATGCACCTGATTACCTCGATAATGTTTTTACCAAAAACACTGAATTCGAGGTTAAATTTATCATCGATGAACTGGGATTGACACCCGGTGCCTGGGTGCTGGATATCGGCTGTGGCACCGGCAGGCATACCATTCCCCTTGCCAGGTACGGGATCACCATGACCGGTTTGGACCTGTCGGAAGGTATGCTGGCACAGGCAAAGGCTTATGCTGAGAAGGAAAAAATCAAGGTTGAATTGATCCAGGCAGATGCTACGAATTTTCAACTTCCCCAGCAATTCGACCATGCCATCAGCCTTTGTGAGGGTTCAATTGGATTACTGGGTGATGCTGATGACCCATGTAAAAGGGATCTGGCCATATTGAGAAACATTTACAATTGCCTCAAACCTGGCGCCAGGTTTTTATTTACCGTCCTCAACGGATTTAAAAAAGCCAGGGAACATACTGCTGAGGATGTGAAAAATGGGGTATTCGATCCGGTTCATTTAATCACCTACGAGAAGATGAATGTGGAAGAATCAGGAAAAACCACGGAGATGACTTTCAGGGAAAAGGGATTCACTCCGGGCGAACTGCATCATCTGTTGAGCCGGGCTGGATTTAACATCCTCCATCTCTGGGGTGGTACTGCTGGTGCATGGCATAAGAAGCAACTGGACCTCGACGAATATGAGATCATGGTACTGGCCGAAAAGTCTTTGAGTTAAATCTTTTGTATCTTACCGACAAAATACAAATATGCCACTGGTTATTGAAGAATCTGATCTGAAAAAGTTCATCGTGATAGGCGACCGGGTTTTGATCAAACCGAAATCTCCCCAGGAGAAAACAAAATCAGGCCTCTATTTGCCTCCCGGCGTACAGGAAAAGGAAAAAATCCATTCAGGCTATGTATTGAAAGTTGGTCCGGGTTATCCCATCCCGGCCATTCAGGAAGCTGATGAGCCCTGGAAGGACCGGGCCGACGAAGTAAAATATGTCCCACTTCAGCCCAAATCCGGCGACCTGGCGGTATACCTTCAAAAAAGTGGCCACGAGATCGAGTTCAAGAATGAAAGGTATGTGATCGTTCCCCATTCTGCTATCCTTATACTGATCCGGGATCCCAGCCTGTTTGATTGATCAAATACAAAAATCATACATGCATGTACAGATTCCTGATCTCCCTGCGCCACATTATAGTATTTATCATATTATTACAAATATCATGTGACGAGGCTTCACAGACAGAACCTGCTCGATCTGTGTGGCATTTCAAAGGTCAAATTGGAAAATATCTCGATAATATAGCAGAACAACGAATACTGGACGAAGAAAACTGGCTGTTCATATATCCTGAAACAGAAGAAGCTTTCAGGCTACGTGAAGATGATAAGGCATATCCCCAAAGGGGGCAATGGCGCGGTGAGTTCTGGGGAAAATACATCCTTTCTGCTATTGAAGCCTACCGCTATTACCAGAGTGATGATCTGAAATTACGGATTGAGACAGCAGTAAAAGGTCTCATCTCATCCCAGGACTCAAACGGTTATATCGGCACATATAAAAATTCAGGTTTTCTCATTGGCAACAACTGGAATGTCTGGAACCGGAAATATACCCTATGGGGATTGCTGGAAGCCTGGAACCTACTTGAACATGATTATATTCTGAACTCAGCTATAAAATTTACAGACCACCTTATGTCAGAAGTCGGTCCAGGGGCCGTCAATATTGTAGAAACAGGTAATTTCTATGGAATGCCCAGCAGCTCAATTTTAGGACCAATAATATTGCTGTACAATGCAACAGGAGAGGTTAAGTACCTGGATTACGCCAAATACATAGTAAGTCAATGGTCACAACATCCTGATGGATTGCCTGATATCCTGAATAAAGGCCTGGCCGGTGTACCGGTTCATAATTGGTTTGAACAAAAAGATCCATATCATTGGGGCAAAGGCTATGAGTTTACCTCCTGTGTAGAAGGTTTGGTGGAGCTATATGAAGCTACAGGTAACGATATATATCTGATAGCAGCAGAAAACATTTATGCATCGCTTGCAGAATGGGAAAGGACACCTGTCGGAAGTGTGAGTTTTAATGATAAATATGTTGGCTCAGCAGGATTGATAAATACCGTAGCGGAAATTTGCGATGCTGTGTACTGGAATCGCTTGTCATATACACTGTTTCAAGTTACAGGTGACGTGAAGTATATTGATGAGTTTGAAAGAACATTATACAACTCACTTCTATGCGCCTTCAACCCTGAGGGGGATTGGTGTTTGCGTCGCCTGAGAATGTCTCACATTCATATACCGGCCACGAACCATTTCCTTCAAAACCACCAGTGTTGCACAGATAATCTGCCCCGGGGACTATTTCAAGCATCAGAAATAGCTCTTATGGAAAGAAAAGGAGAAGTGTTAATAAATCTATTTGAAGTGGGGGCAGGACAGCTCAGCCTTTCTTCCGGTAACAGATTACATTTGAGCCTTGAAGGTGATTTTCTGGCTTCTGAGCCTATTATAGCTCGTATTTCAGTTGACCGGACAGAGGCATTTGTTCTGGCTGTCAGAAACCCAAAATGGAGCAATCACACAATTGTTGAAGTTAATGGCGCATCTCATGAGGCTGATGAATCTGAAAGCTGGATCAGGATTCATAGAAACTGGTCAGCGGGAGATAATATTACCATTCATTTTGACCTTAGAATCAAATATGAGTTTTTTGATACAGCCAAATCAAAAACATGTTACAATGAAATTGACTTCTACAATGAAGAATGGGCTAAGTTGAATTTTATGGAAGGATCGAATCCAAAAAACTACCAAAGATTCAATCACGTCATAAGTCTTTCTAAATCAGACGCTTTGCCGCAAAAGACAGCAGTTACACTACAGTATGGACCAATGGTGCTTTCCCGTGATGTGAGGATCACCGGTCCTGACATCTTTTTACCAATTAGATTGCCCATTGATCCCAACTCCATTAAGGTCAACAAAATCCAGTCTCCCCCAGACATACGACAGGCCTTCGAGCTGGATTTAGGAAATGAGCAAATCATCCGGTTTTGTGATTTCTCCTCTGCAGGTAACACCTGGAGTAATGAATCATTTTTTAATACATGGTGCATATTGCATACCTGTGAATAACCAGTGAAGCTCCCCTGTCCTCGGGCCTGTCAGTAATTCCTGAACTCCTATTCATGTCAATATATCTGAACAAAGAATCTGTCTAAATAAGGCATAGATGAATTATTTCATACATATCCCGTAATAATTAATCCTGATTTGATATATTTTTAACTTTCTCAATTTCAATATCAATATCAGTACAAATTATTATGCAAAGCATCAAGTATTTATTTCTGGCAACTACTGCCCTACTCACACTTAACTCGTCATATGCACAGGATGCAAAGGATGTGGGACTGGAAGCCATAACCAGACAAGCGGTCCGGGGACAGCTTGAGTTCCTGGCTTCGGACTGGACTGAGGGAAGGCATACCGGCAGGCCGGGTGCCTATATGGCAGCAGATTATATTGCAAGCATGTTCAGGGTATACGGACTGGAACCGGGAGGTGACATGCAGAGGAATTCTCCTAGCCGGGCCGAGAGAATGGAGGGCAAGAGACCCACCAGTTACCGCACCTATTTTCAAAATTTTAGCCTTATCGAATATAAAGCCGGCGAGGACCATGAATTTTCACTTGTAGACAATTCAGCCACCGGAACAAAAACCACAAATTTCGCCTACCGCACAGATTTCTCGGTCCGTACCTCGGATGTTGCCGTGGATATCGAAATGCCGGTCATTTTTGCCGGATATGGATTCAGCGATAAGAAAACCGGGTATGATGACTTTAAGGGAGTAGATGTAAAAGGAAAGATTATCCTGATCCTATCTGGATACCCAGGTCAGAATGATACTACCTCAAAGGCT
>DAOUVF010000389.1 GCA_030667765.1 Bacteroides sp. | reverse complement strand
CGCGGAGATGGTCCCACCGGAAGCCCTGGAAGCCCGCTTTCCCGAATTTTACGAGAACCATTACCCGGATCTCTCCGACCAGGACGTGACACTTTCCCTGCAAAAACTAACGGACATCCATCTGAAATCCCACCATGTCTATGAGATGCATGCCAACAGCAATATCCTGTATGTGTATATCCTGTCAGTCATTGCAGCCATTGTCCTTTCACTGGCCTGTATAAATTTCATGAACCTTACCACGGCCAATTCTGCTACACGGACTAAGGAGATCGGTATTAAAAAGACCTTTGGAGCTGACAGGTTCACCCTTGTAAAACAATTTTTAGGGGAGACAATATTCACCACATTCGTTTCACTGATCATTGCATGCCTGCTCGTGGAACTGTTGCTGCCGGGATTTAATCAATTCACGGATAAAAACACCTCCGGAAATTATATCATCGCCATCACCTCTATCGGATTCGGCATACTGCTGGTTGTGAGCGTAGGTTTACTGGCCGGGGCATATCCGGCTTTTTACCTGTCCTCTTTCAATCCAATTGTCATATTCAGGGGAGGCCTGAAGAGTGGCAGGAGTACAGCTATCGCAAGGAAAATACTGGTAACAGCCCAGTTTGCCATATCCATTGCCCTGATCATTGGAACACTGATTGTCTTCTCGCAACTTAAGTATATCAGGAATGCAGATCTTGGCTTTAAGAAGGACCAGATCATACTCCTTCAGGGTCAGGGTGTGAACCAGATCCAGCAAAATTACGAGACTTTCAAGGAAAACCTGCTCAGGTACCCGGAGATAGAGTCTGTAACGGCCATGGAAGATATTATCGGGGCCAATCATAATACCAGGGGTGTGACCATAGAAGGTTTGAGCGAAGACCAGCAGTTCTGGTATCCCATGTTCATTGTCCGTTCAGACTTCATTGAAACTTTCGATATCAAAGTGGTAGCCGGCAGGGCATTTTCGAAAGATATCCGCACGGATACTGCCAATGCCATTATGATAAATGAAAAAATGGCCAGGAACCTTGGCTGGACAAATGAGGAGGCCCTTGGGAAGCGAATTATCCATGAAGGGGATGAAAGGGTAATTGGGGTATTCCAGGACTTTCACATCCTCTCAATGCATAAACCCATGAATAATTTCATACTGGATATGGTCAGGAATCCCGGGTTTGCCGCTGGCATGACAAATTACATAGCCATACGGGTAAATACCAGCAACTACAAAAAAATCCTGAACATAATCGAAGAAGAATGGAATGTTTTCGCCAGGAACCGTCCCTTTGAATACTCATTTCTCGACAAGGAGCTCCAGGATCTGTACGATGATGAAGATAAGTTCGGAAGGTTATCGGTCATGCTGACCATTCTGGCCCTGTTGATTGCATCCCTCGGTCTGATAGGGCTGACTTCATATATCGCAGAACAGCGTACCAAGGAAATCGGGATACGCAGGGCGATGGGGGCCACCCTTGGCAGTGTCATCAGGTTATTATCAAATGAATTTGTTAAACTGATCCTGCTTGCCAACCTGATCGCATGGCCCATCGCCTATCTGGTGGCTAACAACTGGCTGAACAATTTTACCAAACGCATCCCGGTAGATTTGAAATTATTCCTGCTTGCCGGACTGGGGACCCTGATCATAGCTGTCCTGATCACATCCTACCGGGCCATGAAGGCATCTTCCAGAAATCCTGCAGATACCCTGCGTTACGAATAATCCGTCTGAAAGAAATAAGGCAGTGATCCTTCCTGTTTACAGGTTTTTGATTATTTTCAGGGATCTTTGTATGCATAATTTTCTCTTATGACCAGAAAATATGTAGGATTGATCCTCGGATTGATTGCCTTCTTTGTCGTCTTTTTTTTTACAGATCTTGAACCTGGTAAGCCCGAAGTATCACGCACCCTTGCGGTAGCCCTGCTGATGGCCATCTGGTGGGTGTCCGAGGCCATCCCCCTGTCGGTCACTGCCCTTGTTCCCCTGGTGCTGTTCCCCTTCCTGGGCGTTCTTGACGGGAAAGAGGTATCCACATCCTATATAAACTATATTATTTTCATTTTCATTGGAGGATTTGTCATGGCTCTGGCTATGGAGAAATGGAACCTGCATAAAAGGATAGCTTTGAAAATATTAATGATTGTAGGTGTGAGTCCGGGCAGGATCCTGCTGGGCTTTATGCTCGCTACCGCCTTCCTTTCGATGTGGATCTCCAATACAGCTTCGACTATGATGATGATCCCCATTGTTATGTCCATTATCTCATCGCTTGAAGAGAACATGTCATTAAAAGGTGTCGGACATTATTCGACCGGACTTTTCCTTGCGATAGCTTACAGTGCTTCCATAGGAGGCATTGCCACACTTGTCGGCTCTCCAACGAACCTGGTATTCCCAAGGATCCTGACATTGATGTATCCCGGGGCGCCCGAGATATCATTTGCGAACTGGTTCTTTTTTGCCTTACCGGTTACCATATTGATGCTCCTGGCCATCCTTGCAGTGATTTATTTGATCTACCGGCCCAGGGAATCATGGGACGCGCTGGATAAAAACCATTTCCGGATAAAATATAAGGAACTGGGACCTGCAAGCTATGAGGAAAAGACGGTGCTCATCGTATTCCTCTCACTTGCTTTCCTCTGGATTTTCAGGGCGGGCATCACCTTTGACAAATTCAGCATTCCTGGCTGGTCCTCTATTTTTGGGACCCCGGCCTTTATAAACGACGGTACGGTTGCCATGATTGCCGCCATCATTCTGTTTATCCTGCCTGCCAGGGATCCCATGGGAAGCAGGATCATGGATTGGGTCACAGCGAAGAGATTACCATGGAACATCGTCCTGCTTTTCGGAGGTGGATTTGCACTGGCCCTTGGATTTCAATCTTCGGGACTGGCAATCTGGTTTGGTGAACAATTGGAATGGACCAGGAACATACATCCATACCTGATACTGCTGGCTGTTGTAACGCTGATGTCCTTTCTGACTGAATTAACCTCCAATGTGGCTTCCACGCAGATGCTGCTTCCGGTTTTTGCCAGCCTGGCAGTAATCAGCGGAAACAATCCCATGCTATTGATGATCCCTGCAACCATCGCTTCTTCACTGGCCTTTATGTTACCAACCGCCACCCCGCCTAATGCGATTATCTTCGGTACTGAACGCCTGAAGATCAAGACCATGGTCAGAACAGGTTTCGTGCTGAACATGACGGGTATCCTGGTTGTCATCCTCGTAACCTGGATACTGGGGGAAAGGGTGCTGGGTATAGAACTGGGTATACTCCCCGACTGGGTATTTCCTGCTGGTAAATAAGTTTGAATTACAATATGTTTAGAATACTGGTAGTGTTGATGTTATTCGCAATGGCAGGCAAGATCCTGGCCCAGGACGAAATCATCGTTTCAGGCAGGGTCCTGGAAGCTCCCGATAATCATGGCCTTCCCTATGCCTCTGTTTTCCTGAAGGTACCGGGAGAAGACAAACTCATTGCTGGTGCCATCACTGAAGAGGAT
>DAOUVF010000466.1 GCA_030667765.1 Bacteroides sp. | reverse complement strand
GAACTGAATCCTGATGCCGGGATAACGACATGCACTTATTGCCAGGTACCATTAAATTTGGTACTTGAGCCGGTAAATGAACCCCTGGCATTGCTGAAGGAGACTGAACACCGGCAGTATCAACCCAGTGGAAGGGCTGAAATCTGCACGGTGGTGCTAAGGACTTCAAGGCCCATTGACCGGAAAGGGCTCGATGCATTTATCAGGGAAGTTGAAAGCAAACTGGTCCGCTTGAAAGGATTTGTCCTCCTGTCCGATCAAAAAGTCATCAGGATACAAAGTGAATTTGGCAAGACCAGGATGAACGAAGTGACTCATTATCAAGGGAATACAGAACTGATAGGTCTGGGATGGGACATATCTCCGGCAGGTTTTGGCAGAAGGTTCCACGATTTCAGGAAATCCAGTGAACAGAATGTCATTTAGATCCAGGCTCCTGAATATCCTCTTCTGGTCCATCATCTCCGCAGCTTTTATCGGTCCGGGTACAGTTACTACCGCCGCCAAAGCCGGGGCTGATTTCGGGCTCCCATTGCTATGGGCTTTAACATTTGCAACCATCGCCTGCCTGGTGCTTCAGGAGGCCAGTGCCAGGCTGACCATTGCATCCGGGATGAACCTGGGACAGGCAATCTGGAAGCAGGCTGTCAATGGAAGAAGGGGAAATCTTATCCTCGTCCTGGTAGCCCTTTGCATCCTTTCCGGTACGGCTGCCTACCAGGCAGGTAACCTGCTGGGGGCCATGGCGGGAACAAGTTTGCTAATCACATTGCCACCCTGGCTGCCTGTATTAGTCATTGGCATGATCGCTGCGGCCATACTGTTTATCCCATCCATTAAGATAATCGCCAGGGTCCTTGGCAGCCTGGTAGCTTTTATGGGGATAACCTTCCTGGTCACTGCCATTGCTATCAGTCCGCCGATACCGGATGTGATCATGGGACTCATCCGGCCAACCATACCTTTGAATCCGGGGGGAGGACTGCTTGTATTGGGACTGATCGGAACGACCGTGGTGCCTTATAATCTTTTCCTGGGCTCAGGGATATCCACCGGGCAAAGCATTAAACAAATGCGTTCCGGGCTGGTGGTCGCCATTGTGCTGGGAGGGATCATCTCCATGGCGGTACTGGTTACCGGGACTGCCATGACAGGTGATTTTACTTTCCCCGCTTTGGCAGAAACCCTGGATAATTACCTGGGAGGTGCAGGTACAATCATACTGGGTGTTGGACTCTTCGCTGCGGGATTCACTTCAGCAGTTACCGCTCCCCTGGCTTCTGCCATAACTGTCAAAAGCCTGTTTGGAAATAGGGATCCGCAAAAATGGGAATCCAAGTCATGGCGATTCCGGCTTGTCTGGGGGATCATACTGGTGACAGGCATGGCCTTTGGAATGGCTGGATTCAAACCTGTACCCGCCATTATTGTTGCACAGGCCCTGAATGGACTGATACTGCCGGTAATCGCGGTCTTCCTATTCCTGGTTGTTAACAATCCACAGATCATGAAGAACCGCAATAACAGTCTTCCGGCCAACATATTAATGGCGCTTGTGGTTTTTATCAGCCTCTTGATCGGAATGGCAGGTCTCATTAGGGCTGTGGCAGCTGGCATGGGCCAGGATACAGGGGATCTGAGAATGACCGTCCCCGGGGTGGCTGGTGCTGCTGTTATTATCATGGGTATTGTAATTTACAGGATATCTTTGTTACATAAATGACTTACGAGATCTACGTTGATACCGGGGGCACTTTTACAGATTGTCTTGGAAAGGATCCTGAGGGTAACTGGACCAGGCGAAAAGTCCTCAGCAATGGCAGCCTGCGGGGCATGGTTGAAAGCTGGATTGATAGAAAAACACTGGTGATCCGTGAAAACTGGGATCTGGAACAGGATATCATAAGGGGGTACCAGTTCCAGTTATTAAAACATAAACATGAGATATCCTTTATCCAGTGTTTTGACCTGGAGCATAACATACTCAGGCTGACTAAAGAAGTGCCCGGATCCTTATGCCGGCAAAACATGATCTTTGAGATCAGTTCAAAAGAGGAGGCACCGGTCCTGGGAGCCAGGTTGATTACTAATACCCCCCTTGACCTTGACCTGCCGGAGCTTCATATGAAATTGGGATCTACACGGGGGACCAACGCGTTGCTGGAGAGGAAGGGTGCCGATATGGTTCTTTTTGTCACCAGGGGATTCATGGATATCCTAGAAATTGGCAACCAGCAGCGCCCCGATATCTTTGCCTTCGAGGTGGTAAAACGCAAAATGCTTTACTGGCAGGTGGTTGAGATAGAGGAAAGGATTGATGCGCTGGGGAATGTGATCATTCCGCTGAATATAAAAGACCTTGAGAAAAAACTTATAAAGGCAAGGCGAAAGGGATTCTCCAGCGCTGCTATCTGCCTGCTGAATTCCTATATCAATCCCGTTCATGAGATTGAACTGGCCGGCCTGCTCCGGAGGAGAGGGGTTTCGGATATTTCCGTATCCACAGACCTTTCCCCCCTGATCAAATATGTGAACCGTACTGAGACAGCTACTGTAAACGCTTACCTGAACCCGGTTTTCAGAAATTACCTGGACAGTGTGAAGGAATCTATCAGCAATGGCCGGGTACATGTGATGACCAGCTCGGGTGGACTGGTAAGG
>DAOUVF010000266.1 GCA_030667765.1 Bacteroides sp. | reverse complement strand
CTGAAATATGCTATCAGGAACGGTTGACCTGTTGTCTTCTCCAGTGTATGAAAACTGTGCGGTAACATTGGCATCCTCACTTGAACTTACCCTCACCCATTCGCCAAGCTCTTCCTCTGAAAATTCAATCCATTTTGATTCTCCAGACCTCAGTTCTTCCATACGCAATCGAGACCAATTACCATCTCCTTTGCCGTCAATTTCGAAAGTAACATCAATATTTGCAGAACCATGGTTACTAATCCAAACAGATCGTTTTGGCCAACCTGTAAATAAGAAAGGTTCAGATGGCGAATTGGCCTCTACATTTTCTTGTAGCCAAACTGCTCCAGATGCAGTATTTGGTCCAAGTTGATCCGGTTCATCAAGTGACGTAAACCAGAGGTTTGAGTTTGATTGCCCTGGTCCTTCTATGTTCCCTTTTACTTTCCTCTTATTCAAAAATTCCTTGTGAGCGGAATCATCACAACCAAATACCAATTGATCATTCCATCTTGTATAATCGCCAATGACTTTTAAATAAGAAGAACGAGGGCGAATTCCACCAGAATTGTTACTTGTAAAGCTTTCCGGAAATTTCCAGAATACTCCATGCATGGTCATTAGATAATCGGGACTTTCTGGCGTACCAATATCTCTTATCCGTGGCCATTCTGTATTCCAACCATGCGTTCCATCATAGCTGTGGCTGGCTTTTGGAAGCCTGTAAAACCCCCAGCCAGTCTTCGGATTTCGCACCCCAACAATAACTGACTTATGATCCCATCCGGTTGCCCAGATTGGATCGGTTTCAGGATTTGAATTTCCATTAATACCCCCTGGTCCTGTTACTTCAACAAACTGATTTTTCCTGATTAATTTCCAATTTTTGCCATCCCATTCGGATAGTGAACCTGCTCCTGCATCTTCTTTATTATAGATTTTCCTGGTTTCTTCCAAGGTCAGCTCTTGATGAAGGGTAAAGTGATTCTGATCATCCGGAGTTAGTTCTCCATTAAGAGAATAAACCATAACGCCCTGTCCAGAGTACAATCCTTTTCCGTGAGATCCGGATAAATCGTCTTTTAGGCTTGCTAATTGTTCTTCCCTAGTCAATTGACCTCTATCAGGATACAGGGTTGTAGGCTCTAGCGTTTTTACATCTATTTCATAAAAGCCTTCTTCCATACTTGCAATATAAATTTTATCCGACGGATCGGTAAGGTGTCGTGCGTTTCCAGTAAGGCGGCCTTTCATTTTCATGTAGGGAATGGTACGTACATTGCGTTCAGCATCGATGGCATGCAGGCCTATAAAAAGTTGATTGCTCTCGTTGTGAATCATACGGTTTGCATGTGTTCCTCCCATACTTTCTTTCCGCACAGTTTGTTTTAAATCGGAAGAAATCTCGTAAAGTTTATCAGATGACCCCAAAGGATTAGAAGATCCATAAGAAACTACCCATAGTCTGTTTGACCACGGTACAATAGCTCCTGTCCCGCATTCAGTTCCTTCATTGTTGTACATTGCCAGATGTGGATAAATGCCACTAAATTGAAGGGGGGACGATTGTATGGTATTCTCAGACGACTTGCAGGAGAACATAAGAATAATCAATCCTATTATTAAATATTTTTGTTTCATTACAATTTTTAGGTTTTAAGGAGGTAGGTTATTGAGTTTTTGCTTTTCAAAAGCGAATAAAGATAGTACATCAAAAATATGTTCATATATATCCCTGCAATATTATCATTTTTTGGAATTTTACGGCAGGATATTTTATCACAGATTATTTGTACCCTGTAAAGGCAAAGCATGGTTCGGAATATATTCCGGTGTGACATGAGCTTTTTCATTTGCTCATCCTGTTTCTTTGCTTAATTTTGCTCTACGAATAATCAGCTAATAAACCATTAACTCATGAAACCAACCTTATTGATACTGGCGGCAGGAATGGGTTCCCGTTACGGAGGCCTCAAGCAGATGGACCAGGTGGGTCCTTCGGGAGAGGCCATCATAGATTACTCCATTTATGATGCTATCCGGGCCGGATTTGAAAAGGTCACATTTATTATCCGGAAAAACATTGAAAAGGAATTCAGGGAAGTATTTGAAAGCAAGCTAAAAGGGGCGATAGAAACCGAGTTTATTTTTCAGGAACTGGAGATGGTCCCCGAAGGCATAAGCTTTTCATCCGAACGGGTCAAACCATGGGGGACAGCCCATGCTGTTTGGGTGGCAAAGGATTTTATCAGGGAACCATTTGTCGTAATTAACGCAGATGATTTTTATGGTGCCGGGAGTTACCAGACCATTGCAGATTACCTGATGCAGGATAATATCGTCAACAGTTCAAATTACGGCATGGTTGGCTACCAGGTTCAGCATACGCTTTCAGATTTTGGCTCTGTGACCAGAGGGGTATGCGAAGCAACCAATGATGATTTTATGAAAGCTGTGGTTGAAAGGACTGAAATTGTCAGGGAAGGGCAGCAGATCTATTATATTGATAAGGAAGAGGGGAAAGTATCTCTCTCAGGTGATGAACTTGTATCCATGAATTTCTGGGGATTTACTCCCACCATTTTTGACCACTTTGAGAGGGCATTCACAGAATTTATTGAGAAGAATGCAGAAAAACTTAAAAAAGAGTTGTTTATACCCAAAGTCGTGAATGAACTGGTTGCCCGTGATATTGCCAGTGTCAAGATCCTTCCTTCAAGGGATCAATGGTTTGGGGTTACCTACAGGGAGGATAAACCTGTAGCCGTCGAACACATCCGCAAACTGGTGGAGCAGGGTGTATATCCTGATAACCTTTGGAGCTGATCAGATGAGCGATCTATTAACAATTGCAGGCAAATTTGATCTGATTGGCGAAGCATATTCATGCAAACCTTATGGTTCAGGTCATATTCATGATACCTATTTGCTCGAGGCGAAGGATGAAGAAGTCCACCGTTACATCCTGCAGCGGATAAATATTTTTGTTTTCAAAAAACCAGAAGCGGTCCAGGACAATATATGGCGCATCCTCAGTTTTCTGAAAAAACAGAGGAGTGCAGAGGATACTTCCGGGATTAAAGATCTTCACCTGGTTGAAACAAAACAGGGGGAAATGTTTTTCCTGGATTCCAGCGGGGGATATTGGAGATGTTTTGGATTTATTGATGACACCTTTGTTCTCGAAAATGTACAAAATCCCTCGCAGGCCTTTGAAGGTGCAAGACTTTTTGGTGATTTCCTGGCCAGGCTCATGGATTATGATCCACGCAGGCTGCACGTTACAATCCCTCGCTTTATGGATGCAGAATGGCGGCAGGAACAACTAACTATGGCCGAATTCACCAATCCGGGTGACAGACTCAAGAAAGCCCAGCCGGAGCTGAAAAGGATACGGCAATTACAAAAAATTTCAGACCAGTATATCCGTATGCAGGAGGCCTTGCCAGACAGGGTTGTACACAATGATACCAAGATCAACAATGTCCTCTTTGACCAGGGTACAGGAAAAGGCATAACTGTAATAGACCTGGATACGGTCATGACAGGAAAATTGTTGACCGATTTCGGGGACATGGTCAGGACGTTTACAGTACAGGGATCAGAAGATTCAACTGACAAGGCATCATATACCTGCCAGGCTGCTTTGTTTGAGGGCCTGGTTTCAGGATATGCAGAAGTGCTGGCTCCGGTCATAACAGAGGTTGAGCGGGCCAATTTGTTACTGGGTGGGAAAATTGTGATCTACATGCAAGCGATCAGGTTTTTAGCTGATTATATAAATGGTGATGTTTACTATAAGGTTACATCACCGGAACAAAACCTTCTACGAACAAGGAACCAGCTGAACCTGCTTGATTCAGTTCTGGAGCAGGAATCAGATCTGCAGAGGATTATCGAGACAAGCTTCCAGGCCATTTAATTAAATGATGCCCGCCTGGTTGATTATAATGCTCGTCCCTGCTTGTAATCTGTCACTGTAATGTTTATTTTTATCAAAATCGCAGAATTATGGGCTTATTCAAACGCAAAAAGGGCAAAAGCAAGATCCAGTTTACAGACCTTGAGGGCCAGGCCCTGAAAGCAGGTGATCATGTCATGTCCCACCGTTATGATATGGGTGAATGCAGGATTGTAGAGACAGATACCGGAATGGCTTATGAATCCCTTGCCACCGGCCAGCAGGTTAGCTATGCGAAAATGATCGATGCCGCAACTGGTTATCAAAAGGTAAAAAGGCTGGAATCCTGATGACCCGCTTTTCCTTCCTTTCCATTCTTCTCCGCCTGGGATTGCTGTTGTTACTGTGCCATGTCCATAACGATTTACTGGCACAGAAAGCTGTTCAAATCAGCGCCTTTGATACACCTCCCCAGATTGACGGCCTGCTCAATGAAGAAATCTGGAGAACGGCAAAACCGATAACTGATTTTATACAACGGGAACCACATGCCGGACAGCCATTTTCTGAAAAAACAGAGGTATATGTGGGGTATGACAAGGATTACCTGTACATAGGGTTCCGCTGCTTCGGTAACCCGGATATGATCACCGCCAAAGAGCTTGCCCGCGATGTCAGCCTGGCATACGATGACCGTGTGCAGATCATCCTTGACACATACATGGACAAAAGGAATGCGTACTGGTTCCAGGTTGGCCCCCGCGGATCCATAGGTGATGCCATTGTCAGCGAAAACGGGGCAGCTTTTAACAAGGCCTGGGATGGATTATGGACAGGCAAGGCTAGTATCCATGATCATGGCTGGGATGCAGAATTAGCCATTCCCTTTAAAACCCTGAGTTTTCGCAAGGG
>DAOUVF010000386.1 GCA_030667765.1 Bacteroides sp. | reverse complement strand
CCTTTCAGAGATTCTTCAAAGTTGAGGCAGCCAGCGGGATCCTATTGATCATTGCAACGATCATTGCAATGGTCTGGGCGAACAGCAGTTTGTCGGATGTTTACCAGAGGGTTGTTAACTGGGAGTTAACGGTTCAGGTGGGACAGGTTTTTAAGCTGTCAAAACATCTGATTCTCTGGGTGAACGACGGACTGATGGCCATTTTCTTTTTTGTTGTGGGACTGGAAATCAAGCGGGAGATACTGGTGGGTGAACTTTCCACATTCAGGCAGGCTGCTTTGCCCATTTTTGCTGCCATTGGAGGCATGGTAATCCCGGCTTCCGTCTTCGTTATATTACATGGCAATAATCCCGGATCGGAGGGCTGGGGCATTCCAATGGCTACCGATATTGCATTTTCACTAGGTATACTCAGCCTTCTCGGGAAACGGGTACCCCTGGCACTGAAGGTATTTCTTGCCGCCTTTGCCATTGTGGATGACATGGGTGCAGTGATCGTCATTGCTGCATTTTACAGCGAATCAGTAGGATGGGATAACCTGTTGATTGCCGGTACATTGTTTATCATGCTGTTCATGGCAATCAAGGCAGGCATGCGTAATCCGGGAGTTTTTCTGGTAGTGGGTATATTTATCTGGTATTATTTCCTGAAATCCGGTTTGCATCCGACGGTTGCCGGGGTTGCTCTGGCCTTTATAGTACCCGCAAAACGAAGTATAAAATTACCTGTATTTAACCGGGTCATGCAATCAAACCTGAAAGCATTTGCTGATGCTGATTCGGAGGAAAAATTATTGTTGAACAAACAGCAACTGGAGTCACTTGATAACCTGGAGGATTATCTCGGCAAGGTTCACAGTCCCCTGCAATCCATCGAGCACAGAATGCACGGCTTTACATCATATTTTGTAATGCCGGTCTTTGCCATTGCCAATGCCGGTGTATTGCTGAGTGCTGCTCCGGGTGAATCGGTGATAGGTCCACTTTCGATCAATCTTGCCCTTGCCCTTATTCTGGGAAAGGTACTTGGGATATTAATATTCGCATGGCTTGGCATCAGGTTGAAAATAACTGCCCTGCCACCGGGTACAAAATGGATTCATATGATCGGACTGGGGTTCCTCGGGGGTATTGGCTTTACCATGTCCATGTTTATCAGCAGCCTGGCCTACAAGGATGCAGGCTTGCTGAACCATGCCAAGATAGGCATATTAATGGGTTCCCTGGTGGCCGGGATACTGGGCTATATGATACTGAAGTATACCCTGAAACCTCAGATTGAGGATAAGAGTGAGGAAGAATTATGAAAGAGCATTTAATTGATGAGTTGAATGAGAATTGGACAGGGAAGGATCCGGAAGAGGTACTGTCATTTTTTCTTGACAGGTACAAGGGTAAAATTGCACTTGCTTCCAGCATGGGAGCAGAGGACCAGGTGCTGACCAAAATGATCGCTGATATTGACCGTGGGACCAGGATCTTTACCCTTGATACGGGACGATTATACCAGGAAACCTATGATCTGATCCAGCATACCAACGAAGAATATAATCTGAATATAGAAATCTACTTCCCTGATTATCAGAAGGTGCAGGAAATGGTGGCAAGCAAGGGCATTAACCTGTTCTACAAAAGCATTGAAAACCGAAAGCTTTGCTGTGATGTACGGAAGAATGAATCCCTCAAACGTGCACTGGAAGGCATGGAGATCTGGATCTGCGGCCTGCGGAAGGACCAGACGGTTACCAGGTTTTTCAATAAGCTGGTGGAATGGGATGACAAACACCGCCTGATGAAGCTGAACCCCCTGATCAACTGGACCGAAAAACAGGTCTGGCAATACATCAGGGAAAATGATATCCCCTGTAATGTATTGCATGAGCGTGGTTTTCCGAGCATTGGCTGCAAACCCTGTACCCGGGCCATCCAGGCAGGGGAGAATTCCCGGGCAGGACGCTGGTGGTGGGAGAATGCAGAACATAAGGAATGTGGCCTTCACAACAGTGAGTAGGGAATGCCTGTAAGTATTTTCAAATCCAATCATATGAAATTAGCCTTAAATACCCTGGTTTACGAAGTTGGAAACAAGGGTCCGGAAGAATCTTTAAGAGCAGCTGTTAAATATGGGTTTAAATACATTGAATATGCCGGGATCCGGAAGGGTAATCCCCTGACAATGAGCAAGAAGCAGCGAAATGAAGCGGTAAGAATCGTGAAGGATAACGGGATTCACAGTACACAGATGCTAATGGTCGCTACCAAGGATACTGCACACCCGGATCCTAAAAAACGCGATGCGGTATTTGATTACATGAAAGCCTGTGCCGACTTCCAGATGGAATTGGGCGGTCGTCAGTTGCTTGTATGCTGGGGCGGTGGACTATACGAATTGGGAACCAGTCCGGAACAATCATGGTTATACATGCTGGAGAATGTCGGACGTTTTGCTGAATGGGGACTCGATAAAGATCTCCTGGTAGGAATTGAACTGGATCCGCATGTATATTTCATTTGCAATAATACATACAAACTTGCGAAGGCTGTTGAAGATATCGGCCTGCCAAATGTTTATCCAAATGTTGATGTCGGCCATCTGGTAATCACCCGTGAGGAACCGGCACAACTGGAAAAACTGAAAAGCAGGATATTGCATGTCCATTTAAGTGAAACGGAAAGCTTTGCACATACCAACAGTATTTTGGGTACCGGAGCCGTCCCATTTCGTCAGTATGTAGACAAGTGTCTTGAATTAGGCATAGAAGAGAATTGTGCGAAACTCGGGGAACCATGTGTGGCAGGTATTGAAATGGGTAGCGAAGCCAGTGGTGGATTTGTAGAAGATCCGGACCATTGGGTCGAAGAGAGCCTGAAATTCCTGGAAAAAGAGTTACCGCAGGTAACCCGCTAAGCAGATCTGAGGATCTATTCGATCACCCCGGAACCAATGACCTCATCCCCCTCATACCAGGCAGCGAACTGTCCGGGTGTGATCCCCCGCTGGACTTTGTCAAAAACAATGTACGAAGCCTCTTTCATGGCGTGGAGTGTGCCTTTCTGCAGAGGCTGGCGATACCTTATGCGGAAACTGAATCTTTTCGATTCACCCTTATTTAATTGAAGGTCCGGCCTGACCCAATGCACGGCAGGAGCATTGATTGACAGTCCTTTTCGGTACAATCCGGGATGACTCTTCCCTTCCCCTGTATAGATGATATTCCGCAGAGTATCTGTTCCAATGATGAACAATGGCTCCTTCTTGCCACCGATGTTCAAGCCTTTGCGCTGGCCAATGGTATAAAAATGAGCCCCGTTGTGAGTGCCGATAAGGATCCCGTCTTCCGGCTGGTATTGCCAGGGCTGGGAGAGATAGATGGGATTGTCCCTGTCAGGATTAAAATCAAGGTAGCCCTGGAACCTCCTGGGTATTTCAATCACATCTTTGTATTTCATATTATCAAATTCAGCTTTTAAGTACATTCCCCTATAAAGAGGTTTGTCGGCAGACGGACGTAACCTGACAAAAACATTTATTGATTGTGTT
>DAOUVF010000349.1 GCA_030667765.1 Bacteroides sp. | reverse complement strand
AATGGCTATGGCCTGATTCCGGATAAACCGGGTTTCATTGGGCTTGTCACCCTTGACTATCAGGTAAAACTTTCCATCCCTTCCCCGGTCAATGGCCGGATTGACCGTCAGAGTGGTTATGGGTCCTGACGGTTCGATCAGCGGCTGATCCATTCGTTCCCAGGGACCGGAGAGCGAATTGGACACAGCAACGCCGGTGCGTTGATTGGGACGCAGGATTTTCCAATTGGGATGATCATAGCCTGTATGTGCCGTTTCGATGAGTTCCTCTTCGTTAAAATCAATATCCCCAAGGTTGGTGGAACAATAATACAGATAATACTTCCCATCAAAGCTTTTGATCTTCGGGTTATGCACAGTGATGGCATCCCAATAGCCTTTTCCCCTGCCTTTCAAAACGGTTTCTTTGTACGTCCAGGGTCCCGCAGGGGTATCGGAAACAGCATGAGCAATTTCCGAATGTGTCAACCAACCGTAGAAACTGTACTGCTTTTTCCAGCGTGAATAAAATAGATGGTATTTCCCGTCCTTTCCCTTAACAGTGGAAGTACACCAGTTGTAGTAACCTTCCGTTTTGAAGATATTATCTCCCGATACAGCTTGCAAGCGGTCCCGTATAAACAAATCATCCGGCTTCTGAGCATTGGCAAACAGGAGAAAAAATAATAGACACGATAGTAAAAGATATCGCAGCATCTTCTTTGATTAGATTTTATTACGAAAAAGCATTTCTTAATAATTCAAGGCTTTTGGGTACCGCCGACCGGGGATCTTCATTCCCTTCAAATTCCAGCGAAATATAACCCTGGTAATTCACATTGTGAAAGATTTCTGCAACCTTCTCATAATCAATATCCAGTGTATACCATTTTCCGCCTCCGTAATAGGTTTTGGCCTGAACAAGGAATGTCCTGGGTGCCAGCAATTCCAGCTGCCGGTACTGATCTTCCAGAAAATTGCCGGTATCTGCGGTAACCTGCAGCCAGGGCGAATTTATTTCATCCACAATGCGCAGGACACCTTCTGCCGTTCGCCCAAGTCCCCAGTGGTTTTCCAGTCCCAAGACAACCCCGCATTCTTTGGCCTTTGGCAGGCATTTCTCTATGGAATCAATTACCCATCTGAACCCATCTTCTTCGGTATAACCTTCCAGCACTGGTTCAATTCCCTTATTTTCCATCAATTCATCAAAGGATCCAATGGTACGCCAGCGGCCGGTATTCAGTCTCATGGTTGGAATTCCCAGTTTATATGCCAGTTCTATCTGGTGAATGGTTTTTTCCACATTTTCTTTCCGGTATTCCTTTTCGGGTGAAATGAATCCCTGGTGTGTTGAGAACCCCATGAGGTCTAGTCCCGCATGAAAAGCCCTCCGCTTCAAGTGTTGTAGATCTGCATTTTCTTCAGAAGCCATCTGGACCAGCAAGAGTTCAATACCATCAAATCCCATCCTGGCAGCATCATCAATGCATTGTTCGATGGGAAAATCTTCTTTGGGACCATTGAACTGCCAGAACGAATAGGTAGATACGCCTATCCTGTTTTTTGGCTGAACAGCAGTGTTCCCTGCCGGAGTTCTGTCAGCTTTTCCTGCACATGATTGACCCGCGGAGAGTCCTGCAATTCCTGCAGCAGCCAGTGCTGTATTTTTTAAAAATGCTCTTCTGTTGTTGCTCATAATTTATAGTATAATTTATTTCCAATATTACTCCGTGTCAATTTTAAAGGCCCAGGCCTCTTTGCATGGGGGACTGGCTATCGCTTTTTCAGGAACATGAATCAGCATTCCATTACCTGTCTTTTCCCATTTTACACTGCCATATCCGAGTAATTCAATCACGGAGCCCTTTTTGGCTTGAATGCTGTTAAGCCATACTTTTGAGGGTGGTGTGGTTTCGTTTTCATCGGGCAGGTAAATGGCATAAACTGTACCATCCTGTTTCCTGGTCAGGCATACTTTCCCGTCCTTATATGGAGCCAGTGCACGTGTACTGTATATTGCCTCGCCATTAACTTCCATCCACTCACCTATTTCCCTTAACAATTCGTAGGCTTCATCATGCCATTTTCCATCAGGACCCGGTGCAATGTTTAATAGAAGGTTTCCCCCTTTTGCGACAATGTCAACCAGCATATGAATGGCTTCCCGCCCACTCTTGTACTTCGCATCCGGCACCCATGACCATCCGCCCCCGGCAATGATACATGACTCCCAGGGGAAAGGAAGGGCCACCTCGGGAACACGATTTTCCGGTGTCAGGTAATTCTGGTTTTTACCCGGGACGGCCCTGTCAACCACAATTAAACCGGGTTGTTTTTCACGCGCTTTTTGTGCCAGTTCATCCATCCGGATGTCCTGGTTCACCATCCTGCTTTTCAGGAAACCACCGGATGAATTTTCCGGGAAACTTTGATAAAAATTACGAATCTTTGCCTTATCCTGTTTAGCAACCCAGCCGCCATCAAGCCATAAAATATCAATCTTTCCGTAATCAGTCATCAGTTCCATGATCTGCTTATGTGTAAACTGAACAAATTTTTCCCAGCGCTCAGGATAGGCTTCAGGGTCATAATTCACATTACGGTCCTGGGGCGGAAAATACGGATCCCAGTAATACTCGCTATGCCAGTCCGGCTTTGAAAAATATGCCCCAGCCCACATGCCTTCAGCCCGGAATGCATCGAATATCTCTCTGGCAATATTCGCTCTCTCATTTGATCGAAAAGGACTGTCTTTGCCGGTAACCTTATAGTCGGTTTGTTTTGTGTCAAACATGCAGAAGCCGTCATGGTGCTTGGTGGTGAATACCACATATTTCATTCCAGCATCTGCTGCGGCTGTTGCCCATTTTCCGGGATCAAATTCTACAGGATTAAAAGTGGTGATAAGATTCTCATATTCTTTTTTATACGCGTGGTAGTCCCCCGGATTGGCCCCGGATCTCCGTGCACACCATCCGTAATCTTCGGGACATAAAGACCAGGACTCAACGATGCCCCACTGGCTGTAAGCTCCCCAATGCATGAGGAGGCCGAACTTCAAATCCTGCCAGTTCTCAAGTTTTACACGTACCAGGCTATCCTCTGCAGGAAAATAGGTATGGTTGTGATCGTGTACAGCCTGTGCATTTAAATTCCAGGCCATGAATAATAAGCAACAAGAAATTATGAGTTGCGTTTTGAAATGATGATTTTTCATTTTGAACCTCCAAACTGGTTATTTTAATTTAACTGTCTCAATGGCGTGATGTCCGATCCTAATGTTCATTTGATTTTTCTTCAATGGGATTTCATTGATTTCTTCCTCGATCAAATTTGTACTGACCGCATTGTTGAAAGTAAAATCATGGTTCAGATTAATAGTTCTGCTTTCACCTTTTATTTCAAACATCCTTACAATGACTGACTGGTCATCTTCAGCCTTTTTAATTGTTGAGATAATAATATCTTCCCCATCCAGCGAGAAAAAGCTTTTTTCTTCAGGTAAGCCGGCATTCGCATAGGGCTTTGGATTCACCACAACATATAATGCCTCATTGGCCTGCCTGCCGGTTTTATAACCATTGATCCATCCGGATTGATGGGAGTTCAGTGAGAAAGAGAAATAATGATTGCCTGTCTGGAGGTATTGGTTCCCTTCCGAATGGCAACTCATGCGTGAAGCCAGTAATACGGGTTGCAGTATGACAGTCGAAACCGGATTATCGGTTGGATCGTAGTAATCAGCCACTGCCACCGAGGAACTCAGCGTTACCCCAAATGAATCATCTGAAGCGCCAATCCAGTTTTCTATTCCCCGCGGGTGGAGATCCTTTGCCGGTACCTGATACCTTTCACCGGCAGCCCCTTCCATCTCATCTTTCCCCACTT
>DAOUVF010000293.1 GCA_030667765.1 Bacteroides sp. | reverse complement strand
GTCTGTAAGTGATCAGTATCGGTAAAGAGCGTAAAATCAATCAGGTAGGTGGAATCATGGCCGGTAGTTGAATCCGGTTGGGCCCGGACTATGTCAGGTGTTATGGCCAGTAACAGGATTAGAATCCCTGCATATGGATAAAAGTTTTTCATTTAATGCTATGTTTCCCTGGAGATAAATTTATGGATGATTGCCTTCCCCAGGGTAATGAACTCATTCATTTTTTCTTTCCGGGGATTCCCGTCAATATCGAGGTAACCCTGTTCTCCCCTGGACCGCAAATACTGGTGGGCTGCAATGATACTGGCTCCCTCATTGGAGACAGCCGCTAATTTCTCATCAAGGAATTTCCCGTCCCGGGTGGTCACACGCAAGGGCTTGTTATCAGGAGTGCTGTGGGCCGTTCCAAAGGTGATAACGAATCCGTTTTTATGGAAAAAATCCACATAGTCCCTCAGTATCTCAACATCATTCCGATAAGGTAAGAACTCGATACAATGGATCCTGTGAGCAATGAGTTCATTGTGAAGGATCTGCTTATTTGCCTCGTACTCCGTGCAACGGCCGGCCTCATCATCCAAAAGGACACTGTAACAGGGGATGCCCCCGGCATTTATGATAATTTGTAATACCTCCGGTACCGGGAGAAAGGCGCTGCTGTCCTCAAGCACGTAAGCCCTGCCACCAGATTTTAGGAATTTGGCCCGGATCTCATTTTCCACTGCTGCCAGATCATTCAGATCAGCATTAAAACCCATCTCCCCGCAGAGGAGGTCCAGGAAATCTTTTCTCTCAGGTGATTTCGGGCACCTGGCATAGACCAGGGCACGTATGGCCCTTGACACATGCCTCTCAGAGACAAAGTCTTTGGCAAACAGCCGTTTGATCTCTGAATATTTCAATGCCAGGTGCAGGTCAATTTCCTGTATGACCCGGTTGGCATTTTCGATGATTTCCTTGGTGTGGATCTGGTTCTCGTACCGGATATTGTGCAGCATACATTCCATGGCGGGATCCAGCTCAAACGGAAAATCGAGTCCTTTGCCTGAAATATATGCACGCCCGGGATTGTTGGGATCATTGATCCTGAAATTTTTGTACTGTTCCTTCTTCAGCAATCCCACTATCTCAATATTGAACATGGGGAAGATCTTGTTATCATGTGCCAGCTCGTAGAAGTCATTGTAGCCATCCGCCATGAAAAAGTCATTTATGCCGAGCACCCTGACATTTTCTTCCAGTGCCTGGTCAAAGATCTGAGACATGCTGAAAAAAGAGCTGAAAGAGTATGGGGTATGAATATGGCCATTTACCTGGGGGATCTCCGGTTCAGGCATGCTTTCGAACTCAAAGATCAATTCATCTTTGCCCGGGAAATCTTTAAGCAGGTAGCTGGTCATGGGACTGTAAATTTAAGACAGGTCCATCAGTATTTCAAGCTTATCGAGGTGTTTATTTATGATATCCATTTCTTCCCGGCTTAATTCAAACTCCATGGCCACTGCATTTTCCTTGAGTTGTTCTTCATTCCGGATCCCGGCAAGTACGGTACTAACGCCTGGCATCTGGAGTGTCCAGCGTAGAACCAGCTGGGCCAGGTTGACTCCTTTGCCATCCGCAACAGGTTTGATCCTGTCAAGGAAATCATTGATTCTTATTACATTTTCTGGTTTGTAATATGGCGTATCCGGACGTGAATCACCCGGATTGAACTGGTGTCCGGGTTTGATCTTGCCGGAGAGGATGCCTCTTTGCATGGGACTGTAAACCACGATGCCTATTTGGTTTGCTATGCAGTAGGGAACTATTTCATCCTCTATCTCGCGCAGGACCATGCTGTAAGCTACCTGGTTGGAAGCCTGGGGGATTACAGTCTGTGCTCTGGACATGTCTTCCGTAGAATAATTGGATCCCCCGGCCACCCTGACCTTGCCCTGCTTTATCAATTGTTCAAGAGCCTCCATACTCTCTTCCACAGGTGTGGTCTTATCCGGCTTGTGTTGCTGGTAGAGATCAATATAATCGGTGTTCAGTCTCCGGAGGCTGTCTTCACATTCCTTTATAATGCTTTGCCTACCGGCGTAACTATGGATATTAGCCGGCGTACCGTCTTCACGTTTTGTGGCGAATAAGAATTCCCCGCGGGTATCATCCCACTTGAGTCCGTATTTGGTCATGATCTGCACCTTGTCCCGTTTCCCCTGTATGGCTTTCCCTACAATCTCCTCGCTCAGTCCGAATCCATAAACGGCCGCCGTATCAATGGAGGTAACACCTCTATCAATGGCAGCATCCAGCGCTCTTAATGCCGCCGCCTCATCGGTTCCACCCCACAGCCATCCTCCGATGGCCCAGGCACCGAAGCAGATCTCCGAAACTTCCAGGTCTGAATTTCCAAGTTTGATATAAGACATATTATCTATTTATAGGTACTGATAATAAATTTTATTCTTATAATGGTGAAAGATTTGTTTGTTGTGATTTCAAATATATAAAATGTGGCTCAGAGCATCATTGAAAGATATCAATTAAAAGTAAATACAGGGGATTCGGTCCGCGCGCCCTCCATGAGACGCAGCAGTTCTTCGGTGATCGCCTGATTTTCTTCGGCAATATTCTTGGTTTCAGCCGGGTCTTCAGCAATATTGTAGAGCTCAGTTGTGGTTTTATCAGGGGAAAAAACATCATACCTTACCAGTTTCCAGTCTCCTTTCCTGATGGCCTGCCGGCCATTCTTCTCGTGAAATTCCCAGTAAAGGTACTCATGTTCCTGCTGTCCTTCCTTTCCAAGCAATGTCGGGAGGAATGAGATCCCGTCCACGCTGTCATGTATTTCCTGACCGGTCAGTTCAGCCAGGGTAGGATAAACATCCCAGAAGGCTGAAAGATGATTTGTCTGGGAATTTGCTGCTATCTTACCGGGCCACCAGGCAATGGCAGGGACCCGGATACCGCCTTCATAAAGATCTCTTTTGTAGCCTGTGTAAATGCCATTGCTGTTGAAATAATCAGGATCGGCGCCTCCCTCTAAATGGGGACCGTTATCCGAGGTGAAGATCACCAGGGTATTTTCCGATAGTCCAAGCTCAGCGATCTTATCAATGACTTCCCCGACCTGATCGTCCAGCAGGGTTATCATGGCGGCGAAGGCAGCATGCGATTCAGGCTGGGATCCGTATGGACCGTCCCTGAATTTTGGCCCTTCATCATATCCCTGGTATTCTTTTTCCGGCAGGAATTTACCACGGAACATTTTCATATACTCCTCAGGAGCAAAGAGTTCTGCATGGGGTATGACATTCGGGTAAAAAAGGAAAAAAGGTTTTTCCTTGTTTGTTTCTATGAATTCAATAGCTTTCTCATGGATCAGGTTGGGTGCATAAATACCCTCCTGGGTTCCTTCATTCTCATGCAGAATGACCTTCTGAAGGTTGTCCCATAAATGCCTGGGATAATAATTATGAGCCTTTCCCTGGCAATTATAGCCAAAGAACACATCGAATCCCTGGAATACGGGATCGCCTTCGGTTCCCGGTCCCCCGAGTCCCCATTTACCGAATCCGCCGGTAACATATCCTTTCTGCTTTAATAATTCAGCAAGGGTAAAGGTTTCATCCTCAATGGGCCATTGTCCCTCGGGACTTACGCTCTTGTTTCCCCGGATGGGTGTATGTCCCGTATGCTGGCCGGTCATCAGTGCGGACCGGGACGGAGCGCAGACTGTAGATCCAGAGTAATGCTGGGTGAACAGCATGCCCTCGGCGGCAAGCCTGTCGATATTGGGCGTGCTGAATTTCTCCTGTCCCATGCAGCTCAGGTCACCATAGCCCAGGTCGTCTGCGATAAAATAGATGATGTTGGGAAGGGTGTCCTTCGTGTCTCTTTGCTGGCACCCGAACAGACTGGTAAGCATGAAAATGGATAATAAGGCTGTTCTCATCTTTTTTGTGGTGAAAATACCTAAATTTGATCAGTAATCAAATCTTAATCAGGGATATGAATTCAATCAAACCAGTAATCATTTTTTTAATCGCCGGCATGGGAATTTCCATGGTTTCCGGCTGCACTCCGTCCCGGGAAGCAGAAGCAAGCCCAAATATCATATACATCCTGGCCGATGACCTGGGGTATGCCGAACTCGGTTGTTATGGACAGGAAAAAATTGAAACGCCGAACCTGGATAAACTTGCAGCAAATGGAATGCGTTTTACCCAGCATTATGCCGGAGCGCCTGTGTGTGCTCCTTCGCGTTGTGTGTTACTAACGGGACTGCATACAGGGCATGCACAGATCAGGGGCAATGATGAGTGGAGTTCCCGCGGTGATGTGTGGGATTTTGAAGCCATGGCAAAAGACCCGAACCTGGAAGGGCAACGTCCCCTGAAGGCTGGATCCACCACCATCGGTACGCTTTTGCAGGGAGCGGGATACAAGACCGGCATCGTGGGAAAATGGGGACTGGGAGGGCCTTT
>DAOUVF010000478.1 GCA_030667765.1 Bacteroides sp. | reverse complement strand
TTCCCGGATACCATCTTCCGTGATCTCATTTGAAAAACTCCCTACGTACACATAACCCACGGAATCAATGATGTCATACAGCATCCAGTCCCGCTCCTTTCCATCATCACCAAGATAGGTGAAGGCAATAATGTGGGGGACGAAGTTCTGCTTTGCCCCGGTGGTATAGTCAAATTCAATTTTACCAAAGGAGCTTGTAATATCCGTGTGTCCGTCTTTCAGTTCCTGTATCATTCTGCCCAGGGTATGGAAGAGAGCAGTGTCATGCATATAGTTGTGAATATCAGGACGATATACCTGGTAGATGGAGTCCCAGTCAATTCCCTTGGTGGTAAAGAGTGAATATTTCCTGTCCAGGTTATGCCAGAGCATCTCAAAATTATTTACCGGATTATTCGCAGGATCCTCTGCAGTCAATAATCTTTCGCAGGAGAAGATCCCTGCACTCAGGATCAGGAAGAGAGAGGCATATATGGATCCGGATTTTATCATTTCTTAAAGCGGTAGTACACGGCAACATAGATCAGGTGATTTGCTGACCGGTAATGATTATTGACAGTATAATTCTGAAAGTCCCACTGGTATCCTGCCCGCACAGCGATCCTTGTTGCATCCTGGTATGAAACAAACAGGTTTGAATAGATCCGCTGGTACTCATGCAGGCTGGTTATGCTTCCTCCGGAAACGAATCCCCAGAAATCCTGCCGGGATCTTCTGATTGAGCCCTCCGGAACAATGGATCCCAGGCTTGGCCTGATGATGTAATTCAGTACGGGGACAGATAACTCCCACATGAAATGAAGACCTTTTTGCCATGGTACATAATCAATGACCAATGAGGGACCCAGGTTAAAGGCCAGGCAATGAGAGTAGCTATTATTCGGCCAGTTCGTATGTAAGCTTGCATTGTAGCTGGTGAGGATATGAAAACCCAGGTAGATCATCCGTTTCCCGGCCTCAGCTCTCAGCCGATATGTCCTGATCCAGTCTATGCTTCCGCGGTAGAGGTGAGAGGCTGAATTGTTGTCAACATCCGGACTGATCTTGCTTTTCTGATAAATGAAGGCCAGCTGGTCATATAAGCGGTCATTCTGCTCATTCAAACATACCTGGAACATATAACCATTTCCACGATATGGCATGGGGGAGTGAAATTCATCGAGGATCATGTTTGCATTCCAGCCGGTCCCGATACCGACCATCATCGTATCCTGCTGGGTCCATGCATGCAGGGAAAGTATTGAAAAACAGATAGTCAGGAATAATCTCATCGTGTGATTCATTATCCCGTCCCCTGGGGAACGGCTATGTAACCAAGCGGTTTTTTCGTGGCCCAATGCCATCTTTGCCCCTTTAGGATCCCCGGTTCTTTCAGGCTATAATGCTCCGGGAGGTCCAGTTCGATTGAATATGTCAGTTTAGTAATACCTGGATTTACAGGGTACCATAGCTTGTCCGGTGTGAGCATAGTACCTTTGTCGGGGCCATCCACTATCATTCCTTGATATGTCAGTGAAATATGTATTTGATCACCCGGCATTACTGCTCCCTCTATATAAAGGACAAGCCTGCCGCTGTCAAATTCATAATACTTCAATTCCTGGGCTGTCAGGGATAGTATCTCCACAAACTCATTTAACTGAAATGTTATGCTGTCGTGGTATTCTTGTCCCGGGACAAAAACCATCTGTACATTGGCTGACAGGCTGGTGCTCGCAGGGTCGTAACTGGCGGTGATGTGATAATGGGTGAAATAATACGGTCGATACGGATTACATGAGAAACCGGATAAAAGCAGGAATATGGCCAATAACTTTTTCATGCAATACTATGCCTGTCAATTCACTTCAATTCACTGCAAGTATTATCTCTACAGGTTCCGGTGCTCCCAGTTCGAGGCTTCGGGATCCGGGGGATGAACCTCCAATGCTGATCTTGAATTCTCCGGGCTCAAGGATGAATTTTCCTTCTTCGTTCACCATTTGAAGCATTTTCTCATTTACCATGAAGCTTACCTGTTTGCTCTCTCCTGGTTCCAGGTATACCCTCTGAAAACCCTTTAAGGCACTGATGGGAACGTCCACAGAGGCTTCCAGGTCGGTAACATAGAGCTGGACCACTTCCTCCCCTGCTAATTCACCCTTATTGCTTACTGTGACTTCAATGTTTATTTCCTCTCCTGCATTTATGGAGAGGATATCAACATCGCTTGCCTCATAACTGAAAGGAGAATAACTCAAGCCGAATCCGAAGGGATACATGGGTTCGCTTGTCATATAGCGGTAGGTTCTTCCGGCCATGGAATAATCATCATAAGGGGGCAGGTCGTCAATGGATCTGGGAAAGGTGATGGGCAGGCGGCCGGATGGATTTACGTCCCCGAATATAATATCCCCCACTGCATTTCCCCCTTCTTCACCCGGGTACCATACAAAAAGTATGGCATCCACCAGGTCGGCCACCTCGCTGATGTCAATGGGACTTCCTCCGTTCAGGACAAGGATAATCGGATTCTCATTGCCATCACTCAGTTTTCTGATCATTTTGACCTGGGATCCGGGTAAACCGATATCGAACCGATCGCC
>DAOUVF010000357.1 GCA_030667765.1 Bacteroides sp. | reverse complement strand
GAAGCAGGGTTCCCCTATGCCATAGGATACGGACTGACTGAGACAGCACCCATATTGGCAGGTGCAGTGGTAGGAAAAACCGAAATTGGTTCAACGGGACCGGCCATTGAGGGTGTAGAAATAAAAATCCATGATCCGGATCCCCTGACAGGAGAAGGAGAAATATGGGCCAAAGGCCCGAATATCATGAGGGGTTATTATAAAGAGCCGGCTCTTACTGAATTGGTATTAACCCCGGATGGCTGGTTTAAAACCGGAGACCTGGGGGTGTTTGACAGGGATAAGAAGTTATATATCAAAGGACGGCTGAAAAATGTCATTGTTGGATCGAGTGGCGAAAATATTTACCCGGAAGAAATAGAATCGGTGATCAATAATTTCCGGCATGTCATTGAATCCATTGTCATCCAGAAGAAAGGAAAACTGGTGGCACTGGTACACATTAACAGGGAAGAAATTGAAGAAGCCTATCAGCATTTGCGTGAGGAAGTTGCCCAGTTCGTAGAGAAAAAGACAGAAGAAATTCTGCTGGAACTGAAGATATATGTAAATGTGAGGGTAAATAAATTTTCCCAGCTCCACAGCATCGTGTTGCATCAGGATCCCTTTCAGAAAACTGCCACAAAAAAAATAAAAAGGTTTCTGTATACCTGATAAATTTAACAAACAACTTGCAGTTTGGCGGCATCATATTTGGTTTCATAACCTCGCTGGCGATCAGTATTCTGGCCATTCCCAGCATTGTAACCGTAGCACGCAGCAAGAAATTATTTGACAGACCCCAGGGACGAAAACCCAGAAGAAAAGAAGTGCCGACGCTCGGGGGACTGGCCATTTTTGCCGGGACCATCATTTCACTGGCCCTGTTTTCCGATGTATCTCAATTTCCGGAATTGCCCTATATTATCGCTGGCTCTGTGATTCTCTTTTTCATAGGCATCAAGGATGATATACTGATCATTGCCCCGTGGTGGAAATTATCAGGACAGGTCCTGGCTGCCACGATAATCTCTATAATGGCAGGATTACAGATCACATCCATTAACATATTTCCCTGGATGAGTGAACCCGGCCATACCATGGCCATCCTGATTACCATCCTGGTAATTGTATTTATTATCAACAGTTTTAACCTGATCGATGGGATTGATGGGCTGGCCTCAGGAATTGGAATATGTTCTTCCCTGGTACTGGGATGGATATTCATTCAATCCGGCCTTGTGTATTATGCTTTACTATCGTTTATTTTCTGCGGGAGCCTGCTCGGATTTTTTTATTACAACGTCTTCAGCAGGAAGAAAAAAATCTTAATGGGAGACACCGGCTCCCTGATGGTTGGATTCATTTCATCCATCCTGGTAATCAGGTTTATTGGCCTGGAAAATCCTTCACTGGCAGGGGTGCAGATATCTTCCCCGCAATCATTGGCCCTGGCCATCTTCATAATTCCGGTGGCTGATATGATCAAAGTTATAATGACAAGGATAAGTCTCGGGAGATCTCCATTTAAGCCAGACAGATTACATATACATTACAGGTTGATCGACCTGGGATTAAAACATTTGCAGGCAACAATTGTATTATTACTGATCAATGCAGTTATAGTATCCGGGGTATTAATATTGCAAAATCTTGGGGAAATCATCCTGACCATCATCATCATCTCTTGCACAATCCTTCTGTATATGATAGAATGGTGGTTAAGGCCTGGCTAAGGCATGGTTCAGAAAGTGAGTGGCCGTATCCCGGACAGACTGTTCTACGGGTATGAAATCTATCCCTATGGCCTGCCTGATCTTTTCGTTTGAAAACAATGCTTTTCTCTTACTGGATTTGACTGTATCACGGGTGATGCTCCTTTTTTTACCAGTGAGTTTTGAGATCAGCCAGCTCAATCTCCAGCCAAGAGAAATTAATAAAGGAGTTGCATGGATCCCGGGCGGTCGTTTATCCAGTGCAAAGGCTATCATTTCAAATACCTGCCGGTAAGAAAGATTTTCAGCGGATAAAGTAAATCTTTCTGAAGTAAAATCCCCTTCCATCAAGGTGATCATGGCATACACCACATCGCGGATATCCACATAACCGGTTACCCCTTCGGTATAGAATTTCATACCTTTCCATATAGCGGAAAAGAGATAGGAAGAACTTCTTTTCCAGTCCCCCGGACCAATAATAATGGAAGGATTGACAATAACAGCCTGCAGTCCCTCGGCCATACCGCGCCAAATTTCCATTTCAGACTGGTATTTACTGACCGAATAAGAGGATCGGTTCTTTGAATAGGACCAGATCATATCCTCCGTGATCTGCTCTCCTGAAGGAGCATTACCCAGGGCAGCGGTAGAGCTGACATAGCATAGTTTTTTCACCTTTTTCTCCAGGCAGGCATTTACCAGATTAGCTGTTCCCCCAACATTGATCCGGATCATGTTCTGACGTTCCCTGGGATCAAATGAAACAAAAGCAGCCGTATGATACACATAATCCACACCATCCAGTGCCTGGATAAGTGTCTCAAAATCAGCAACATCTGCTTCTGTCCATTCTATCTTATCATAGTAGGTCCCAGGATCATCGACATACAGTGCGAATGTATCATACACGGCCCGGAGATTCGATGATGCCCTGTGAGTCGCCCTGATCTTGTCGTGCTTTTTTGCCAGCTCCAGCAATAAATGTGTACCTACCAGTCCCGTGCTGCCTGTAACCAATATCATACTATAAATATAAAACAAGTAGCTGATTTTTTATCATTTTGTGGATTAAGGGAGAGAAAAGTGTTAAAAGCAAAATATGAGAATGGAAAATTTATATGAAATATCATTGGATTCAGCCTGCGCCCTGGATACATCAATGGTAAGGACATATGATGATTTATCAAATTTTTTGAAAATCAGGTCTGAAATGAACAGGTTTTTAATGAATCTGACCTATAGCCACGGGACAGAATTAAGGGCAGAGCAGATACATTACCTGTTCGTGGCACTTGAACATCTCAACAATGTTGAAAAAGAAATACGCGTTTCTGATGTAGATGAAGAAATCATAAGATTGGAAAGAATTCTTGATAAAATCCGGTCACTGAAACAATTGATCCTGCAGTACATCAGACACTTGAACTCACAGGATTGACTATTTCACGGATTTTTCTCTTGAAATGCAGGCAGCGGGGGCAAGGATCAGGATTTTTTCAGGGTAAAAGAAAAAGAAGAACCGCTCCCCGGTTCACTCCGCACAGTAATTGTCTGGTTATGAGCTTCAATGATATGTTTCACAATAGAAAGACCAAGCCCGGTCCCTCCCCGGTCCCTCGAACGGCTTTTATCGGTCCGGTAAAAACGCTCAAAGATCCGGGGGATTTCATCTTCTTCCAGACCCAGGCCATTATCTGTAACATCTATCAGGATGTTCTCTCCCATCTCTGCGAAACTGATGGTTGTTTTGCCCCCTTTATTACCATAGAAAATAGAGTTTACGATCAGATTATTCAGCACTTCCGTAATGCGTTTTTTGTCTCCGGCCACCATGATAGGCTTATCATAGCTCCGGTCAAAGGTAAAGTCAATATTAAATCTAGACCTGATGGAATCCTGTAATTCATACACATATTTTACCAGCTGTACGATGTCAAAATCCTCCAATTCCAGTTCCAGCTCCCCGGTTTCAAGCTTGGTGATGGATTCAAGGTCTTCAATGATGGATACCATGCGGTTTATGCTCTTTTCTGTCCGCTCCAGGTATTCCCGGTTGATCTCCGGGTCTTCGAGTCCGCCGTCAAGAAGGGTCAAAATATACCCCTGG
>DAOUVF010000032.1 GCA_030667765.1 Bacteroides sp. | reverse complement strand
TTGCATCATCATTGATGGCTTTTCTGAGATAATCCCCGAATGGCTCCAGTACAGGAAAAATGATCCTGCCATTGCCTGGGGTTATGGTGATGCCGCTCATGAAATCGAATCGTCCGTCAGGCAAAGGATCAAGCTGATCATTCAGGTTATCAAGATTCAAAACCCTTAGCAGGATCTTGTCTTTTAACTGGCCCTCGGGAAGATAATTTACAGTGGTTCCCGTCTGGTCGTCGTTATAAAGTATTTCCAGTATAAAATCATCAGGATTTACCTGGAAGGCTCCGATGGCATAGATATTTTTCATCATCAGTTCCCAGGTAGGAAGCTGAGGGGTAAGGTTGGTCCCCTTCAGCAGTTTAACGATCAATGTACTTGGGGCAGATACACCATCTGAGGATAATTCCCCGACTTTATACGTTCTTCCATTCAAAGTGTATTCATATGCTACCGCCAGTACTTCATCGGTATTCAGGGCGGCATTCAGGGATATATAACCAAGTTTTGTATTGAGGGTATATTCCCTTGAGGATAATTTCCTGGCATTTTCAATCCTTTCATAATCCTGTCCCGGTCCGAATCCAGGCAGCAATGGAGCCAGTGTCAGGGTAATATTATTGACATTCCGGATCCCTGAATAAGTGGTCGTCATCTCCTGGTACTCGGTATTCAGTTCGTTTCTGGGATAAGTGCCGGTTTGTCCCGATGTCTGTGACCAGTAATCAGTGCCATAGATGTTTCCCTGGTCTTCAGCAAGGTCCATCAGTCCAAGGATGTTCCGGGAGTTTTCAAAATTACTGGTCTTGTTGGTGACCCAGACCTCGATCTTGGTAATATTTATGCCAGAGTTGATCACCGGCAGGTTGGCCAGGGCACGGTCATAGTTATCCTTGAAATAATGTGCAAGGAAGAAATGCCTGTTGGCATCATACTCATCCACATTCATCTCATATTCACTAAGCTGTGCCCCGCCCTGTACGTCGATGACCGATGTTTCACCTTTTTGCTGTGAAAAAACAGAGGTTACCGTTAGTTTTCCGAACTGCAGATCTGTTTTCAATCCAAACAGACTCTGGCTTCCCTGGATCAGGGATCCGGACAGGGGCAGGGTTACATCCCCGGCTTCGATCTTCTTAATGATCTCGTCTTCCTTTCCCGTATATTCCAGTTTGGTCTTATTCTCAAAATCAAAGGTTGCTTCAGTATTGTAATTGACCCCAAGCTTCATCTTATCACCTATGGTCCCGGTAACATTCATCTGGATCTTCTCCTCAAAGGTAAAGGAAGGGGTACTCCGCAATCTTTCGGTAAGGGTGGGATTATCAATTTTTGAAAGGTTGAAACCAAAAATCAGTTCCGCATAACCCTGTGGTATAATATTGATGGTATTGTTACCAAATACCCTGTCGAATGCTTCCCCGCCAACATTGATGGTGGGGATCAGTGAGGACTGGGTCGACAAATTGTCACCGGCCCTGCGTTGTTTCCAGTACTGGCTTTTGGCCTGGTTCATTTCAAAGGTCCTGTACTCCTCAAAGGACATCACACGGGAGGGACGGTAATTAAACCTGCCAACTTTATCAGAAAAAACATAGGTATTGGTAACCGGATCATAGACAATCTCTGACTCAATATTGGAAGGATTACTGAGAAATAATGGTGAGATATCTCCCGGATCTGAAATATTGCCATCAGGATCCTCCCTGAAGGGATATCTCAGGTCTACGCTATCCTGTGCTGTTTGAGCCCTGACAGCAGGCAATAAGACGGCTGACAGGGTAAAAACAATGACAGGAACAACAATGTATATTATACCCCTCTTCAAAAGTCAGGCTGATGGTGGTTAGCTAATTCAAAGGTTTTTAAGGGCTTCTTTAATCAACTCCTCAACGGTAATTTGATCATTTCCCCCCTTTAGGATCTGCTCAAGGACTTTCTCAACAGTTTTTTTAGCAAAACCAAGATTAACTAAAGCAGATAACGATTCTTCCTTGATAGTATTGCTCTTTGAAGGGAATAATTGGTCCATTTCTGAAGCCATACTGATCTTTCCCTTAAGGTCGACGATAATGCGTTGAGCGGACTTGGCACCGATCCCTTTGATTTTTTGCAGGTCCAGCACATTCCCTTCATTGATCGCCTGCTGGATCTCCACCGGGCTCAGGGACGAAAGTATCAGCCGGGCTGTATTGGCACCCACACCCGAAACCGATATAAGCTGACGAAACACCTCCCGCTCCTCCTTGTTGATGAAACCGAAAAGAATATGGGCATCTTCCCTGACGATCTGATGTATGAAAAGCTGACAGGGTTTTTGATCCGGGAGAAGGCTGTAGGTAAAGAGGGATATATTGATAAAATATCCGATATTACCAGTTTCCAGGATGATGTAAGTGGGTGTTTTCTCAACGATATCCCCGGTAATAAACTCGTACATGTTCAGTGGCTAAAATATAAAAGCCTAAAAATAACAAAATACTCCAAATACCGACAGGTTAGTTATTGTCTTCCGCCTGTTGATATTGTGCATCAATGACGGATATGGCTGTCATATTAACGATCTCGCGGACCGAACTTTCCAGGTGCAGGATGTGAATAGGTTTGCCAATCCCCAGCAGGATTGGTCCGATCACTTCCATGCCGGCCAGTTCATGCATTAATTTGTAGGCAATATTGCCTGAACTGAGGTTCGGAAAAATGAATGTATTGACATCTGAATCCTGTAATTTGGAGAAGGGGAATTTCTTCATGCGTAATTCCTTGTTGGTGGCGAAATTAGCCTGTATCTCACCGTCAACGATCAGATGGGGATGTTCCCTGTGGAGGATCTCAACTGCCTCATGTACACGGGAGGGACTCCCTTCACGGATGGCACCAAAGTTGGAATAGGATAACAATGCGATCCTTGGTTCTATATTGAATTTCCGGACTTCGCGATCGGCCAGTAATGTTACATCTACCAGTGTCCTTGCAGAAGGGGAGATATTAACGGTTGTATCTGCAAAAAACAATGGTCCCTTTTTCGTGATCAGAATATACATGCCTGCAATCCTGTCCTCAGGATTATTGGTCCCGACGATCTGCAATGCCGGTCTGATGGTATCGGCATACTTGCTGGTAAAGCCACTCAGGAAAGCATCCGCCTGGCCTGTTTCTACCAGCATGGATCCAAAATAATTTCGCTGGAACATCAATTCCAGGGCTTCATCATAGGTTAACCCTTTCCGCTGCCGCTCTTCAAAGAACAGCCTGGCAAATTCCTTCCTGGTATCCTGTTCATCATCGCTGATCGGATCAATGATAATGGCATTTTCAAGGTCCAGGCTGTTCTCCTTGATAAGGCTGCTTACCTTCTGTTTGCTTCCCAGCAGTATGGGCTGTGCAATCCCCTGGTGGATCACGGTCTGGGCTGCCTTCAGGACTTTAAAACTCTCTGCTTCAGCAAATACCACTCGTTTTGGATCCCGTTGTGCTTTGTTGATGATCCGCCTGATCAGCCGGTTATCCAACCCGAGCCGGCGGCGTAGCTCTTCCTTATAGGCTGCCCAGTCAGTAATCTCCTTGCGTGCCACACCGCTGTCCATCGCTGCTTTTGCCACCGCCGGAGCCAGGGCCGTAATAAGCCTGGGATCGAGGGGCTTGGGAATGATATATTCACGGCCAAAGACTATGTTCGTCGTCATATATGCAGTATTGACAATTTCCGGCACATCCTCCTTGGCCAGTGCTGCCAGTGCTTTCACTGCTGCCAGTTTCATATCTTCATTGATTTCCCTGGCCCTTACATCCAGTGCTCCCCGGAAAATAAAGGGAAATCCAAGGACATTGTTTACCTGGTTGGGATAATCCGATCTGCCGGTAGCAAAAATCAAATCGTCACGGGTGGCCATGGCTTTTTCATAGGCGATCTCAGGATTTGGATTTGCCATGGCAAACACAATGGGATCCGTAGCCATGGTTTTTAACATTTCAGGGGTCAGTACATCTGCCACAGACAATCCAAGGAAGACATCAGTTCCTTCAATTGCATCCGCCAGTGTGACTTTATCTGTCTCAATGGCGAATTCAAGTTTATATTTATTCAGGTCGGTTCTTTTTTTACTCAACACCCCCTTGCTGTCCACCATGATCACATTTTCCTGTTTGACGCCCATGGATACATACAACCTGGCACAGGATATAGCTGAAGCCCCGGCACCATTCACCACAACCTTCAAATCTTTGATATCTTTCCCGGTGATCTCGACGGCATTCAATAATCCCGCACCGGAGATGATGGCAGTGCCATGTTGATCGTCATGAAAGACCGGGATATCCAGTTCCTCTATCAATCTTCGCTCAATCTCGAAACATTCAGGGGCTTTGATATCTTCCAGATTGATCCCGCCGAAGGTAGGGGAGATGGCTTTTACATGGTCTATGAACTGGTCAACATCGGTAGTGTCTATCTCGATATCAAATACATCTACATCAGAGAAGATCTTAAAGAGCAGGCCTTTTCCCTCCATCACCGGTTTACCTGCCAGGGCACCGATATTTCCAAGTCCCAGGACCGCAGTGCCGTTGGAAATCACCGCGACCAAATTTCCCTTGGCAGTGTATTTATAAACATCATCCGGATTTTTTTCAATCTCCAGGCAGGGTTCTGCCACTCCGGGAGAATATGCGACTGACAGGTCCCACTGTGTACTGTGGGGTTTAGTGGGAATTACTTCAATTTTTCCTGGTCTGCCCTCTGAATGATAATTCAGGGCATCTTCTTTGGTAATTCTGGCCATTTTATGATGGTATTTTGGAATTTATTCAAAGCTAATGAATATCCCGGAATGAAGGATTATTAAGTTGCCTGTCAGCAATGAAAAACAGGATGTTTTTAAACAGCAGGGAACCTAACGGTCAAGATCTGAGATATCCCTGTCAGGCAAGGGATTACCTGTAAACTCTTCGTATTGCATCCTGTTCCGGTATATGTCACAGGCCATGTAAAGAGCCTTGCGAAAGGAACCGTGCCTTGCCCGGTTGCCCCCGGCCATGTCAAAAGCTGTTCCATGAGCTGGTGAAGTACGGACAATGGGTAGTCCCGCTGTATAATTAACCCCTTCATCGGGGATCAGGGTTTTAAAGGGGATCAGTCCCTGGTCATGATACATCGCCAGGATACCATCAAACCTGGCAAAATCTCCAGAACCGAAGAATCCATCTGCCGGGAAGGGACCAAAGATAGTATATCGGTCCTCCCGTGCCATTTCAATGGCCGGGATGATCATATCAATCTCTTCGTCTCCAAGCATACCCTCCTCACCTGCATGTGGATTTAGTCCCAATACAGCGATGCGGGGTTTCCTTATCCCAAAGTCTTTTACCAGGGCATCATTTAGGATCCTTATCTTGCTCAGGACAGCCTCCGGGGTCAGTCTCGCTGAAACCTCAGCCAGTGGTACATGACTGCTGACAACCCCGACATTCATCAGGTCACTTGCCATGAGCATCAATACCTCTTCAACACCAAAGTATTCCTTGAGGAATTCAGTATGACCCGTAAAATTGAAATCTTCTGACTGGATATTATGCTTGTTGATGGGGCCTGTGACAAGGGCTTGTATCTTGTTGTTTTTCAGGTCAGAAACAGCCCGCATCAATGCCTGGCGGGAGGCTTCACCTGCTATGGCTGTGGATTTGCCAAGCTCTACCCTGACATCATCATCGACACAATTTATGATACTGGCCCTTTTGGGATTGGCTTCTTCGGGAGTTTTGATGCTGCTCAGGTTAAAATTATCTATGTCCAGGGCCTTACGGTGATAAGCTGCGACTTTGGGCGAGCCATAAATAATAGGTGTGCATATACTATAGATACGACTGTCAAGCAAGGTTTTTATAAGCACTTCATAACCAATACCATTAATGTCACCATGTGTAATACCTACCTTGATCATTTCTACTGATTTTTGATAAAATCGTATAATAGTCTGACACCGACCCCACTACCGCCTTTGCTACGATAACTGTCCCTTGTTTTGTTGAAAGCAGGACCTGCAATATCCAGATGAATATATGGATAGTTGGTGAAATGTTCAAGGAATTTTCCTGCAGTAATTGCTCCGGCATATCTGCCACCAATGTTTTTCAAATCTGCTATATCGGATTTCAGCAACTCATCATATTCATCCCAGAATGGAAATTCGGCAATCCTTTCGAACACCTGTTCACCGCTTTTCTTCAATTTGTCCATTTCTTTTTTGCCTGCATTGCCCATTGAGACGATCCCGTATTTCCCAATAGCCACGTGGGCGGCTCCTGTCAGGGTAGCAATGCTGAAAACGAGCTCAGGATCCAGCTTCTCTGCCCAGGCCAGGCCATCGGCGAGGATCATTCTGCCTTCAGCATCGGTATTCAGTACCTCTACGGTTGAGTTGTCAAACATCCGGATCACATCTCCCGGAACATAGGCATTGCCATCCGGACGGTTATCGGTGGCGGGGATGATCCCGACAACGTGAACCGCGACCTTATTGCTGGCCAGTGCATAGAGGGCACCGGCTACAGTTGCGGCACCGGCCATATCGCATTTCATGTAATCCATGCTGTCATTTGTCGGCTTCAGGCTGAGTCCGCCGGTGTCATATACCACCCCTTTGCCAACCAGGACAATGGGTTTTTCGTTTTTTGGTTTTTCGGGTTTCCAGGTCAGGATGGAGAATGTGGGTGGATCTATGCTTCCCTTGTTCACGGCCAGCAACCCCCCCATCTTCAGTGATTCTATTTTCTTTTTGTGAAATGTCTCGACATGGAAACCTGCCTCCCTGCCCATCACCTCAATTTCTTTCGATAATTTAACAGCCGTCAGTGTTGAGAGGGGTTCATTCACCAGGTCTCGTGATTTGTATACAGCCTTGCAAAGTTGATCCAGTTCTTTCACTCCCTGCTTGTTGTCTCTCAGGAGGACTTTTATGGATTTGAGGGAATTATCCTTTTCTGCTCTATTATTCAGGTATTTATTGAACTGGTAACTGCTCAGTGCCAGACCTTCAGCGAAAGCCAGTAAATGATTAGTTTTTTTCTCAAGTCCCACGATGGAAACTGAGGATAATTTCCTGTCATTCACCAGGTCCGCAAATATTTTTGCAGCCTTCCTGGTTTCTTCAAGAGATAGATTGGGCTTCTTCTGATCATCAATCAGGTGGACAAGGATCCAGCGGGGGTATTGGTTGAAGACGAATTGTTTCTTCTTATTGTCAAGGCAAAATTTCAGGTAATCCTTTTCCTGGTCTGACTTAAGCCATGATTTTATGCCGGAGGTGGATTTTCCAATAAGGATTATGCTGTCTTTGGGCCCGGTTTTATCTATGGCAGTTATCTTCATTGTGCAAAGATAACTTTTTTGTATGATTCTAATCTACTATATCAAAGGTGTAGAGTATGGCTTCAACTTCCCTGACATAGAGCCGTTTATCCAGCCTGGGAGCATACACAAAGCCTTCGACAGTGACCACCCGGTTTCTTGGTTCATCGAGAATTGTATGGCTGATGAAGGGGCCTCCCATAAACGCTTTTTCAAGCCTCCAAAGTCCTCGTATCTCAACCATATATTCGCCATTTTTTTTGTTTTCACTAAAAATGACGGGGAACTGGTTCTCCGTTTTCATATATGACCCATCAACCGGTCCGGGTACAAACTTCCTTGTAAACTGGTTGCGCATGTTGACAAGGTAGGTTGGCGTAAAAGTGTTTTCGTCAGTATATGGATAATAGTAGATCAATATACCTTGGGTCATGTCTGCCACCTCATGTGTCAGCCAGATAAAATTTGAGGAATCAAGTCCTACATCATAACCTGCCGGAACAGAAATGGAAACATTATGATGCTGTTTCAGCATTTCATCGATTCCTTTGGCCCTGTTTTTATTGTAATTATTAATAATGCGGTTTCGTTCATCCACCTGGAGCAGGTTTCGCAGTTTAAAACTGCTTTCATTCAGGTAGGCGATCGTGGTGGAATCCTTGGGACCGACAACCTTGATCAATAATTGTGGATATGCCCAGACATTACGCTGGACAATAATCCTGGGTTCAGTATGCTGGTCGGAGATATCCGTTACGATAATATTTCTGTGGCCTTTAAATATCCTGTTAAAACCATCGGAAGGAATATGGATCAACGAATAACTTGGTTCATCAGCGGGCAGGGCCTCAAAGGGCACATTGCAGAAATCTGAAAAGTACTGTCCCAGGGTTGATTCCCATAAATAGGGATCAATTACCAGCAGGACTTCACCTGGTTTACCGGTAACCATAGGAAGCAAGCCTTTTCTTTCCTGCTTTGTACAACCTGTGATCAAGATAAGCGAAATGAAGGATAGGAGAAAGATGGATCTGCGCATAACAGGGGGTTTAATGTACATGATAATCAGCTGATAGCATACAAAATTCAAGCCAAAGTATTGAATTTAGCAAGTCAAAGTATTGAACTTAGCAAGCATATATTTTGAGAAGTTCAGCAGTTCCGGTTCATTGAATGACCCGGTCATCAGCTGTATACCAAAAGGCATTCTGTTTGAATGCATGCCCAGTGGCAGAGAGACAGCCGGTATCCCGGCCAGGTTAGCATGGATGGTGAAAATATCTTCCAGGTACAGGGCAACGGGATCGTCACCCATGGTCCCCAACCTGAAAGCTGTCCTGGGAGTGGTCGGAAGCAGGATCAAGGGATAAGAAGCAAGGATCTCCATGGTCTTGTCCCTGATCAGCCTCCTGGCTTTCTGGGCTTTCCCATAATAGGCATCATAATACCCTGCACTCAGCACGAATGTGCCTGTCATGATCCTTCTCTTGACTTCGGTACCAAAACCTTCACTCCTTGATCTTATATAAATGCTTTTTGCATCCGTAGCTTTATCTGTCCGGTGACCGTAATGGATGCCATCATACCGGGCCAGGTTGGATGAAGCCTCTGCCATGGCCATTACGTAGTATGCAGGCACCAGGGTGTCAAGGTAGGGAAAGGATACAGGATCAACCTGGTAACCCTCCTCCCTGAGCCCTTCAATGATCCTGATCATTTGTTCCCTGATCTCCCTGTCGAGTCTGGGATGGTCCAGGGGTTCCTGCAGGTAAGCGATACGCTTTGACCCGGGGGAGGTTAACCTGGAGTATTCAGGGACTGGTTGATCCGATGCTGTGCTGTCGTATGCATCCGGACCGGCAATCACTTCCAGGATCAGGGCTGCATCGTCTATATTCCAGGTAATGGGACCGATCTGGTCGAAAGAAGAACCATAAGCAATCAGCCCGTACCTGCTCACCCTGCCGTAGCTTGGCTTTAAACCCACCAGCCCGCAAAAAGAAGCAGGCTGTCTGATGGACCCTCCTGTATCGGAACCGATGGCTGCCAGACAGAGATCAGCTGCTACAGCTGCTGCAGACCCACCGGATGATCCGCCGGGGACCTTCCCCATATCAAGCGGATTCAGGACAGGTCCGTGTACAGATGTTTCACTGGTACCACCCATGGCAAATTCATCACAATTGCACCGTCCAATGATGATCGCATCTTCCCCGATAAGCCGGTCCACTACCGTGGCGTTGTACACCGACCGGTAGTTTTGAAGCGATTTCGATGCTGCGGAGACTTTATGCCTTTTATAGCATATGTTGTCTTTAAGTCCAATCACCATTCCCGCCAGTTTTCCGGCCTTGCCCCTGGTCATTTTATCCTGGATAAGCCTTGCCCTGGCCAGTGATTCTTTGTCGAATACCTCAACGAAAGCATTCAGGTTTTTTCGATCACCTATTCTTTCGAGGTATGATTCTACCAGTGACGGCAGATCAAGTTCCTGCCTGTTGACAGCCTCCAGGATTTCATGCAATGATCTGTAGGGTAGCATTTTTGGGCATAAAAAAACCTGCCATCTTCAATTCAGAAGGAATGAATGACAGGTATTAGTGACTGAAATAAAATGAATCTATTCCTTATCGATCTTGTTTTCAGTTTCGCCTTCATCCTCTTTATCATCGGAGGTCGCTTTCTTGAATTCCTTCATGCCTTGCCCCAAACCCCTCATCAGTTCAGGAATCTTTCTTCCTCCAAAAAGCAGCAGGACCACCATGACGATCAGTACAATCTGCCATGGTCCCGGTATACCTAAAATAATTAACAGTTCCATTATCTTCAATTTTTTACTTCAACAATACAAATGTAGTAATAATATCTATTTCCGGAACAATTGCACCACATCATTGCCGTTGGCGTAAAGAAGCAGGGCCAGCAGTAATAGCATTCCGGCGATCTGGGCATATTCCATAAATTTATCCCCTGGCTTCCTGCCGCTGACGATCTCATAGAGCAGGAACATCACATGTCCGCCGTCCAGTGCAGGAATGGGCAGAAGGTTCATTATGGCAAGGATGATAGATAAAAGAGCGGTCATTTCCCAGAAAACACGCCAGTCCCATACCTTGGGAAAGAAACTTCCGATCTTGATAAATCCCCCCAGCGATTCATAGGCTTTTGTTTTCGGGGTAAAGATCAGCCTAAGCTGCTTCAGGTAGCTGATGGCATTCCCAAAGCCCTTGCTGATGCCGGCAGGGATTGCCTGAAAAAAGGAATATTCGACTCTCTGGAGTTCAAAAAACCGGCTCAGGTCCCCGACCGGCCAGACACCGATCTTTCCGTCATCCGTTGCCTTGAATGTATGGGTGATGCTTTCACCGTCTCTGATTACCGTAACGGCTACCTCCTGTCCCTTCAAATCACTCATTTTGGTACGGAATTCATCAAAAAACTCAATCTCCATATCATTGAGGGCAACAACCTTGTCATTGACAAGTAATCCTGCTGTCCGGGCCGGTGAATCCTTGCTGAAATCATCCACGATAAAAGGAATACGGGTGGCAATGAAGACTTCACTTTTCAACAGCGGCGCAATATGTTCCTCCAGGATTGGGATGTCGACCACCCGCCCGTCACGTTCAACCTGAATGGACCTGGCGCTATTCACAACCACGTCATGGAAGATCTTGTTGAAATTCTCTATTTCTACATGATCGACAGTAAGTATTTTATCGCCGTTCCGGAGACCAATATCAAGGGCTACAGAATCACACATGATCCCGTATTTCACATTTTTGGTAGGCAAATACTGTTCACCCCAGACATAAAGTGTGGTAGAATAAATAAACATGGCCAGCAGGAAATTGACCAGGACACCACCTACCATGATCAGCAGGCGCTGGTATGGGGGTTTAGACCTGAATTCCCAAGGCTGTGGAGGCTTTTTCATTTGTTCCTTGTCCATTGATTCATCGATCATGCCGGAAATTTTGACGTACCCTCCCAATGGCAGCCAGCCTATGCCATATTCTGTGTCACCTATTTTCTTCTTGAACAGGGAAAACCAGGGATTAAAGAAAATATAGAACTTTTCCACCCGGGTTCTGAATAACTTGGCGAAGGCAAAGTGACCTATCTCATGCAGGAAAACCAGGATGGATAAACTCAACAGGAACTGTGCAATTTGTATTATAACGCTCATTCTTTCAATTGTAAAATCCAGGCAAAATTATCTAAAAAGATAACTTCCGGCAATTTTTCTTGCCTCAGAATCAGTTTCCACGTAATCATTTAGATCCGGAGTGGCAATAAATGCCACGGAATTCATCGTTTTTTCAATGACAGCAGACATGTCGAAAAAACCTAGTTTACCTTCCAGGAAGGCATTGACAGTCACCTCATTGGCTGCATTCAACACGCAGGGCAAATTCCCTCCTTTATTAAGTGCCTGGAATGCCAGTGACAGGTTTGGAAAAATTTTCATGTCGGGGGACTGAAAAGTTAGATTTGGATATGCTGAGAAGGAAAATCTTTCCAGGTCAGATTTCAGGCGTTTCGGGAAACCGAGCGCATACTGAATGGGCAATTTCATATCAGGGATACCGAGCTGGGCTTTCAGGGATCCATCTTCAAACTGTACCAGAGAGTGAATGATGGATTGTGGATGAATGATCACCTCAATCTGTTCAGGCCTCAAACCAAATAACCATTTGGCCTCGATTACCTCCAGGCCCTTATTCATCAGGGATGCAGAGTCGATGGTAACTTTGTCTCCCATACACCAGTTAGGATGTTTTAAAGCTTCTTCCCTGGTAACATGCTGCAGGTAAGCCCGGTCCTTACCCAGAAATGGTCCGCCCGATGCAGTCAGAATGATCTTCTCGATCGGGTTCATTTCTTCCCCGACAATGCATTGAAAAATGGCGGAATGTTCGGAATCTACCGGATAGATATTCACGTTGTTTTCAATGGCGGATTTTATGACCAGATCCCCGCCTACCACAAGTGTTTCCTTATTGGCCAGGGCAATATCCTTTCCGGCCCGGATCGCTCTCAGGGTCGGCCGGAGCCCCGAAAAACCAACCAGCGCTGACATAATTATATCAACTGAATCCATTTCAACAATCTGTTCCAGCGCGTCGGTTCCTGCATATACTTTTACCGGCAGGTCAGAGAGTTTTTGGGAGACATAATTGTATTTATCCTCGTTGGTGATAACAACATGGTTTGGGAGGAATTTCCTGGATTGTGCTATGAGCACATCTGCATTATTGCGTGCAGTCAGGATTTCCAGCTTAAAATGATCCGGATTTTTTTCAATGACTTCCAGGGTCTGGGTCCCGATGGATCCGGTTGATCCGAGAATGGCTACCTGTTTTTGCATTTAGAAGACAATATAGGATTGCGGATCTATGGCAGTTCCGTTATGCCATAACTCGAAATGCAGATGGGGACCAGTGGTAAGTTCTCCTGAATTCCCGATGATGGCGATGGCATCCCCAGCCTTCACAATATTTCCTGATTGCTTGAGGAGTACAGAATTATGCTTATAAACTGAAATCAGGTTGTTTTCATGCTGAATATGAATTACATAACCAGTTTCAACGGTCCATGCGTCCATGATGACAGTACCATCCAGCGTAGCCTTTACCACCTCGTTTGGTGCGGCTACAATATCCGTTCCGAAATGATTCTCGCTGGAGTTGAACGGCAGGGTTACCAGTCCCCTGAGAGGGGCAAAAAAATGAATGCCGGCCAGGTCAGTAGGACTGCGTTGGTTGGACAATACCAGCAAATTATATTGCTCTTCCTGTTCTATCTGCATCCTGAGCAGGGAGTCCTCGAGGGATTTGGAAAATTCAATGGAAGCGGGCTCAATGGTTGTATCTCCTATATTAACCGGGTTGACCGGTTCCTCGCCCGCTACCAGAGACCGGATATTCTGAAAATACTGATCCCGCATCCTGATCTCATTTTCCAGTGAGTCTAGCCGTACAGCATTCATGTGGATGGTTCTGCGTAGATTTTCATCCGGGTAACCGGGGATCAATTGCCGGATACCGGTAAAAGCCACCATTGCGAATATACCGACCACGATAAGGACAACCAGGCTCGCTGTCAGGATTATGATATTAAACCGCGTAAGACGGAGATACCAGATTTCCTCAAAGGAACTGTCATTGTAAATGATCAGCCTGAATTTATCACGTAGTCTCTCAGCTATGGATTTTTTCTGTTGCTCACTCATGGTTTAGCCTGTCAGAAAGCATACAAAATTTTTAAAGCACACAAAGTTAATAAATAGTATGAATTGAATATTAAACAGGCT
>DAOUVF010000348.1 GCA_030667765.1 Bacteroides sp. | reverse complement strand
TGCAAATAATTTATCGAATCCACGTTGTAGTGGCCAGCTGTCCTTAGGCCCATCGGGACCTATGTTTTCATCTGAAGTGACATGCCATTTTCCCACCATATAGGTTGCGTATCCTGCGTTTTTCATTACTTCCCCCAATGTGACACAGCGCGTGTTGAGTTCACCTGTATATCCTTCAGTTCCCAGGTCAGCCGCTGTCATCCATCCCATGCCGGTCTGGTGTGAATAAAGTCCGGTTAACAATGAAGCCCTGGTAGGACAACACCTGCCGGTATTGTAGAATTGAATATACCGAAGGCCATTAGCGGCCAGTGCGTCAATATTTGGTGTGTTGATCTCTCCCCCATAACATCCAATATCTGAATAACCCATGTCATCTGCCATGATAATGATGATATTGGGCCGTTCTGGTTTCGCCTTATCAGCATGACCGGAACAGGAATGCATACAGGTGATGGATAGAAATAATAAGGAAAAACCCGAGAATGATGCAGCTAATCTGTTTATCATGGATACAATATTTTAATTATTTTTATACTCTATCGCTCCAATATCAAAGGCCTGGCCTGAAGGTACGGGAGTTCCCAGTATATCTGTTTTCCCCGGATCCAGGTTAAATAATTCTCTCAGGTTGAGTCCGGCGTCAATAACGGGCGAGCCTTGAACAGGGTTGTATTCTGGAAGATATGTTGTATCCAGTAAACAGGGATCAGTTAAAGAAACCTTGCCTGGCTGATTCAGTCCCGGATCTATGAATCGGCCTGTCAACTCATTATTTAACATTTCCTTACCGGTTGAGGCTGTCCATTCCTCAATGGTTTTGTAGTTGTCAATACCTAATCCTCCGGCAAGATTCCAGTAAATATTTCCCTGAAATACCTCAGCTCCAAGCTTTTGGTTTTCATCCAAAAATGTACCATTGTAAACGAAAATGTTGTTCCGGAAATTAAATCCCGGATAGTGGTCATATAACCATATGGTTGGTCCGTTTTCAAGACTGTTGTAAAATGTATTATTATAGATTTCGCAGTTGCGCATGGCGCCTCGGTTATCGTTTTTCCAGATGCCAACTGAACCACCATTAATAATTCCGTCATCCTGGCTTATATTATAGCGGATGGTATTGTTTTCCCAGGCTTTTGCGGCCCCGAATTCATAAAGTCCGTACCCGCAGCCTTCGTTGTTATAGGATAAGTTGTATTGCATAATGGAATTGGACACACCGCCGTCAAAATCAAAACCGCCACCGTCTGACGCGACCGGGTTGGTTCTGTTATCATGGGCGATGCAATATTGTATGATGAAGTCGGTACAATCCCATATCCAGATACCCACCGGACCATTTCCTGTCCACGGCATGTCCCATCCATTATTAAATGCCTCGCAATATTCGATAATACCCTCTTTCACAGAATTCGCCAGGATTCCGTTCCCGCTGTGACCTTTCAGTACCGTGGGATCGCCCGGATTGTTCTCGGCCACACAATATGCGATGTATAAATCGGCATTGTCATAGTTGGTTTTGTCATTCATTGTCTTGCCGGTTACATGGATCCCGGCAAAACCATTATTGTGGGCATATACATGTGTAATATGAGCATTTACAGATTTACGCACATGCAGTCCGGATTTTTGGAATCCGTATACTTCCAGATTTTGGATCTTGATAGAATCACTATCTGTTATCAAAACACCGTCTGTGACATTCCCTGTCTTCCTCCCGGATCCTATGAAAATGAGATCCTTAACCACCAGGTGATCACAATCCTCCGCAAGCAGGCCTTCGTTATCACCACCATTGATTAATGCTTTCCCATCGCCGTATGAGGAAATGGTAATTTCCTTATCAGCCGAACCTGCATCGGCCCCGGAAAGTTGAATGGTTCCGGAAAATTCCTTACCTCCCTCAAACAGGATACTGGAGCCCGGGACAAAATCGGTATCATTAACCTTTTGAATGGTTTTCCAGGCTTTCGAGCTGGACTTGCCTGAATTATTATCATCCCCATCGGGACTGATGTAGTAAACATTTGAACATGCTCCGGTCAAAATGGCGGCAATCAGTAAGAAAATGAAATTCTTCATAATAAAGTATTTAATAATGGGTTTAATTTTTTATCAACCTTACTTTCAACATTCCCATGCTATCGAAACCAGTATCCAGTATATAACCTTCTTCGCCGATATGATCCCAGTAATCCGTTCCCTCTTTCATGGCTGTGAAAAAGAGAGTGAAGAATCCATCGCCCTCGTGTATCAGTCCCAGTGGAGTACGGAATTCAGCCCACCATTTATCAAGTTTATCTGTTACCTGTACATATTTCATTTCGGACCAGTTCACCCCGTCTACAGAGACTGAATAGCCAAATCCACTCCCATGGGAATCCATTACTGCTATCAGGGTTCCATCATCGAGTTGTGTAACGATTGGGTTCTCTGTGAAATTGGTGCCGAAGTTCACTGGGCTCCTTTCACTCAATCGGATCCAGGGTCCGGTAAGCGCCGGGGCCAGGGCAAGGCCGTTGCCCCAGAACTCCATGGGTAGTTTTTCTGTTTTGGCAGATCCGGTGAATGCAAGCCACCTGGTACCGACTTTGTATGGAAAAAACGAATCTGATCCCTGCAATCCTTCCCACTCATCGGCCAGGGGGCCCGGTTCCTGGATGACGGCAATATCTTCATAGGGTCCGCCAATGCCATCTTTTCCTTTGATCAGTGATCTTGCCTGCCAGATCCTTCCATCAAAATTATTGAGGAACTGCTGCTTTGTATCCGGTTGGCTACGATAAGCCACATAGGTCATATACCATGTGGAATCTTCCTCATTATAAACCGGCATGGGTGACCAGAGCGAAGCACGCGGATCTTCGCCTGTGTAATCACCACTTGATTCGAAGAGGGTTGAAACCCTTTGCCAGTCAAGTCCGTCTTTGCTTTTCCAGTGGGCCAGGCGCATCTTTACCCACTTGGGATCTCCGTTTTGTTCTGATGTAAACAGATGGTACCATTCATCCTGTTTGATGACCCTTCCCCCTTCAAATCCATGCTTAATATCTTCAGTTCCGGGGTACCCTTCCCCGATGACCGGTCCCTCATGCCAATCATCGATCTCCAACTCAAGATCAGGAATGCTTTTTTCTTTGATGGCTTTGTTATGATGGGCCGGTAAATTGATATAGATCTCACCTGCGGGTGTGGGTTTCCCGGTACTGTCAAAAAGTGCGGCCCCCTGGTAGCTTTCAGAGGTAGTGCGGTTGGAATACCAGGCATATCTTTCAAGCCTGTCGTAAGATTCAAGGACCGGGACTATACGTTCCAGGAATGCTGTATTGGTAGCCATATCCTGTTTATAGCATGACCATTCCGTCAGCCACATCGGCATTCCAAAAGCATCATAGTAGTCAAGGAAATTCTTTAAACCTTCGGTGTTGCTGCAATCACCGTACCAGTGGAGTGCCAGGAAATCAATCCGGTACCCCCTCGTCCTGGCCCCTTTCATAAACTCTATGGTCCAATCGAGTCCTGTGCGTCCGGTTGTAGAGGGACTACCCAATCTTAATCCTGTTTCCTCCAGCACGGGCCAGTCTTGCAATGCCCCATCAACAGTCATTTCTGCCTGGCCTAACCAGTTGGGTTCATTATAGCCAAGCAAAGCTGTGTAATCTGACCCGATTAAAGGGACGAGATACTTTTCGTAGTTGTCATCCACCAGGTATTTTTCGCTCCATATCATCGGGATAAACTCGAGATTCTCATCCTCCGTGCAATTCGGATTTGGTGTCCAGTTATAATACCAGGAGACATTCAGTTTTTCTATGTCAGTACATTCCTCGCCTTCAGGTTCCAGCTGCCTGTAGGAGATTCCTTTCATCAGTTGTTGGGGGTCATGTT
>DAOUVF010000414.1 GCA_030667765.1 Bacteroides sp. | reverse complement strand
ATCTCGGTGTGTTCCTGCTGTGTATCCCGGATTTTGACTACGATCCGGTGTGAGATTAATGTATTGGTGATGTCTGCTATGATCTGCAAGCTGAAGCCAAATGCGATCCTGAATCCGAATGTCCTGGAAAATCTCATTTCAAAGGATATGATTACTCATCAATAAAAATAGAGAATTATTTCTAATTTATGGAAGCATGGGACCTGGGTAATGTTAGATCTTTTCAACTGCCTGTTTCAACTGATGCAATGCTTTTACGAGGGTGGACCTGGGACAGGCAAAGTTCATACGCTGGTATCCGGTTCCTCCCGGACCGAAACTGGGACCGTCATTACAGCCTATCCTTGCATCCCTGTTCATAAATTTCCTTAATTGTTTACTTTTCATCCCGAGGCTTTTCATATCCAGCCAGGCGAGGTAGGTGGCTTCGGGTGGCCTGACACTGATCCCCCTGAGGTTTGATGCAGTGAAATCCGCGAGGAGGTCTGCGTTGCCTTTCAGATAGACCAGCAATTGGTCAAGCCAGTCCCCACCCAGGCTGTAAGCCGTCTCCATGGCAATTGTCCCGAAAATATTTCCCATGTATAAATGACCTTTCTGGGCTTCATGGCTGAACCGGGCGCGTAGTTTTTCATTGGAAATAATCACAGCTGAGGAGGAGAGTCCCGCAAGGTTGAATGTTTTACTGGCCGCTACACAGGTGACGGTAATATCTGCGATCTCATCGCTCAGGGTACTCAGCGGGGTATGGATATGCGGTTGGAAAACAAGGTCGGAATGGATCTCATCTGACAGGATGACAATATTGTTTTCAAGGCAAACATCAGCAAGTTCTTTCAATTCCCCCGGCGACCATACCCGGCCAACCGGATTGTGAGGATGGCTCAGTATCAATAATTTTGTATCCGGATCTATCTTTTGTTTGAGATCATCCAGGTCCATCCTGTAATATCCGTCATCCTCAACAAGCGTGTTATAAACAAGTTCACGCCTATTATCCTTGATCACAGAAAAAAACGGATGATAGACCGGGGGCTGGACAATGACCTTTTCCCCTTCCCTGGAAAACGCATTGACTGCCATGCTAAGGGCAGCTACAACACCCGGCGAGAACAGGATCCAGTCCCGCTCTATTGACCAGTCCTGGTGTTGCCTGTACCAGTTGATAATGGCCTGGTAAAAGGAATCGGGCCGGATGGAGTATCCAAGGATCTCATGTTCCGTTCTCTTCCGGATGGCTTCCATGATAAAATCCGGGGTACGGAAATCCATATCTGCCACCCACATGGGGATCAGGTCGCTGGTCCCAAAATATTCACCTGTATAATCAAACTTGACTGAATCGGTGTTTTCCCGCTTGATGGGCTCATCAAAATCATATCGCATTTTCAAATATACTATCTTTAGTGTAAAATCATTACAGCATGCCAGTAAGGCCAAAGAAAAGTCTCGGACAACATTTTTTAAAGGACGAAAACATTGCACGGAAAATCGTGAACAGCCTGCAGTATGAGCAGGCGGAAAGCATTCTGGAGGTAGGTCCGGGTACAGGCGTACTGACCAAATATCTCTTCGGACTGGGGAAAAATATCAACCTGATTGAGATTGACAAAGAGTCCTGTGAATACCTGGCCGGGCAATTTCCTGAAAGGTCAGGGTCCATTCATCAGGGGGATTTTCTAAAAGATGATATCACAGCCCTTATGGTCAAACCGGCTGCCATCATCGGAAACTTTCCCTACAATATCTCCAGCCAGATCTTCTTCCGCATCCTTGAAAACAGGCAGGTCATAGATCAGGTTGTATGCATGATACAGAAGGAGGTGGCAGACAGGATCAGGGCCCCGCACGGATCCAGGACCTATGGCATTCTTTCAGTGCTCCTGCAGGCCTGGTATGATATTGAATACCTGTTCAGGGTACCACCCCAGGTGTTCCATCCGCCCCCGAAGGTTCAGTCCGCCGTCATCCGCCTGAAACGCAACCGGCGAACCCATCTTGACTGTGATGAAGTCATCTTTCACAGGGTTGTCAAGGCGGCTTTCAATCATCGCCGGAAGACAATAAGGAATTCCCTGAAGGGTCATTTTCAGCTTCCTGAAAAGCCGCATGATTATTTTTCTCTCCGTCCTGAACAACTGAGTGTCAACCAGTTTATCGAGCTTGCATGTATGCTGGTGAACCAGGAATCAGCATAAATTATTATCTTCGGGGTCATGCCTTTCGAACTGACACGGGAATTTGTCAGCAATCTGAGGGAGCTGATCGAACAAAATGATGAGAAATCAGTTGCCGATCTGCTTTCCAACCTGCATCCTGCAGACATTGCGGAGATCTTCGATGAACTGAACATCGAGGAGGCAAAATACCTGTACCTGCACGTGGACGGTGAAAAAGGGGCAGATATCCTGATCGAACTCGAAGATGATACAAGGGAACGTTTTTTGAAGGCCCTGACCGGGGAAGAGATCGCCACCCAGATCATAAAGGAAATGGACTCTGATGACGCAGCGGATGTCATCGGGGAGTTACCCGAGCAGAGGCAGGAAGAGATACTCCAGCATATAGAAGATGTGGAGCAGGCTGGTGAGATCGTCGACCTGCTCAGTTATGATGAGGATACTGCTGGTGGACTGATGGCCAAGGAATTGATCAAGGTCAATATTAACTGGAATATCCCTACCTGTATACGTGAGATGCGAAAGCAGGCAGCAGATGTGGATGAGGTTTTTTATGTATATGTGGTGGATGATGATGACGTACTGTATGGACTGCTTTCCCTGAAAAGATTACTGCTTGCCAGTCCGAAAGCCCGCATTAAGAATATCTATACAGCCGATATCATTTCCGTTAAGACTGATACACACAGGGAGGAAGTAGCTAACATCATGGAAAAATACGACCTGGTTGCCCTGCAGGTCATAGATTCCATCAACCGTTTGATGGGGCGTATCACCATTGATGATGTGGTGGATGTGATCCGGGAGGAAGCCGAAAGGGACTACCAGCTGGCATCAGGTATTGCTGAGGATGTGGAGCCATCGGACAATGCCCTGTTACTGACCCGTGCACGGATCCCCTGGTTGTTAATCGGCCTGATAGGAGGTGTTGTGGCTGCCATCGTACTGAGCAGGTACGAAGAGGACCTTGGCATGTATCCCGAGATGGTATTCTTCATACCCCTCATAGCTGCCATGGGGGGAAATGTCGGTGTACAGTCCTCCGCTATCATTGTGCAGGGTAT
>DAOUVF010000288.1 GCA_030667765.1 Bacteroides sp. | reverse complement strand
CTGTACCCGGTAACCTTTTTATCAGATCCGATGTCAAATTTCAGCCGGAGTCCGCTGAACATCCCTGATGAACTTGACACTATTTCAAATTTCTGCACACATGAACACTGGGGCAGTGTTTCTTCCATTGGTCATGCCCCGGGGATGTTCAATGCTGATACCTTCGCCGGTGCGTTACCGGAATTTCCTACCAGCCTGTTCCAATTGCTGGTCGATCCTTATATGTCAGGGAATTTACATGGTACCGGCTCGACGGTTGATCTGGACGAGCTGGTAAAAGAATCCCCCGCCAAGGCTTTAAAATTGCTGGCCCCCCTTCTTGAAGAAAATATGTTGACCGGAACATTTCTCACCACCAGGTTGGGTATTGAGTATTTGTATGATTGCCAACTGGACCTGGAAAATTTATCGATGATGGAGGCATTGAGTGAATCCATCGCATCTAATTACAGCTCACTTTTTGACTGGTATGAAAATGCCATGCAAAGAGTTAGATTCACAGAATTGATCCGTCCCGTCCATCCCGAGTTCTATTTTACCATTGACAACGAGGATGCCAGGCATGAAATGAGCTTCACCAGGACTGTAATGCGCATTGATCCATTGTTGTCTTTCTGGGAAGATTCAGAAAGGAAGGAACAACTGTTTGAGAAGGTCGGGGGACAGGCCAGGGATGCTGTTTACTGGCGGGCCTTCCTGGAAAAACTATTCACCATCGCCCGGGAGCAAGGTTGTGTGGGTATAAAGCAACTGCAGGCGTACCGGAGGGACCTGGATTTTGAAAAACCTGAGGATGGCGAAGTAAAATTTGAAGGGGAACTTACGAGTAATGAACAGATCATCTTTGAGAATTGGGTGGTTAATGAGTGCTCCAAACTGGCCAATGATCTGAACTGGCCGCACCAGGTACATGTGGGCACCCATAACCTGCCGGATTCCAATCCCTTGCCGCTCCAGGAACTGGCCAGGAATTACCCCAGGCAAAAAATCGTGCAATTGCATTGCTGGCCCTACCAGCGGGAAGCTGGCCATCTGGCCAAATCATATCCCAACGTATATATTGATACCTGCTGGCAGGTTGTTTTAAATCCTGAATACCTGCGAGAATCCCTGGCCCAGTGGCTCCATTATGTCCCCCTCTCCAAGATTACCATGGGCAATGATTCAACCAGCATTGAAATGGCGGCAGGTTCATCACTCATCTCCAGGACTATCCTGATGGAATCGCTTGACCGTCACTTTGCTGCCTGGTATGCTGGTGGGCAAAAAAAGATGGATATTGTCTATGATTTCATGCATAACAATGCAGTCGATGTTTACGCATATGGGAAAAAGATATATTATGGTTGATAATTATACTTTTCAGCTTACAGATAAATTCCTCTCCGAAGAGGAACAGCTTGTTTTTGATGACTATTTGAATTTTATTGGACTCGATAGAGGTGTCTGGGAGGTATTTGATTCCCTTTTCAGATCCGGTGTCAGAAATACCCAACCTTTAATGATGAGAATATTCTCAGATGCTGAACTCTGTGGGGCAATTGTCCTAACCAAATGCTCCGGGTACGGGAAGGCACTGTTTGACAATAAATTGCTGGCCGGTTTCATGAATCTGTTCAGTATTCCTTATTACCAGTGGATCAAGTTCGGATGTTGCATGGATATGATGTCCAATCCAGGTTTTGTAAGATACCCCGAGCAAACAGATGAGGTTAGCAGGGCTGCTATTCGTTTTCTGAAAAAACATAGTATCCTGACTATCATCACTGATTATTCTGAGAACTCCAGCCTGTATGACGGGGCATCGATCTTACCTGCGCTGCCGCATGCGCTGATTGACTGCTCAGGAATGACATCAATCCAGGATTACCTGCAAGATTTTAAAAACATCAAACGCAAGCTGAAGGTATTTAAAAACAAGGGTGGGGAATATATCAGGGTAGAGCAAAAGCTTGACAATGAGCAATTGGACTCCCTGAAAAAGTGTTTTATTTCTACTTCAGAAAATAGTGTATTCTATCTTCCTTACCAGGATCTATACCTAAATGCAGCATTGACCACCAGTAGTACAAGTATTGATAACGTTTATTATTTCATAGCTATGATGGATGGAGAATTCCTGGGCTACCAGGCAGCCTTAAAAACAGGAAAGTATTTAAATGCATTACACGGTGCCTTTGACAGAGATCGGAAAACCACCTATCACGCATATGACATCCTGTATGTGAAAATGACTGAATTTGCCCTTGAGAATGGTCTTAAGATCTGTGATTTTGGAGCCGTGCTCAATTTTACCAAGCAGAAAATGGTCAATAAAACAATAGACATGTCCTACTTTCTGCTCGGCAAATATGCTGTTGGTCAAAAGATATTCAGCTGGTTTTTAAAACTGACCAAAATCCAGGGAGATAAACAACTTAAATTCAAGAACGAATCCTAGTTAATTTGATTAAGCATCCAGAATAAAACCCATTCTTGACATTGGTGCTCAAGTACCGTACATTTATATTAACAAAATCACTCACCCCATTTCTATGCCTGACAAACCGGATAATTCCCATAATTTATGGCAGGAAATCAAACGCAGAAAGATTATCGGAGTCATTCCGGTATATGCTGCCGCAGCATTTGCACTACTTGAATTGGTGGATATTATTGCTGATCCATTAGGATTGCCCGAGGGGACAATAAAACTTGTATTGATCCTCCTGTTGATTGGTCTGGTCATAACCATCATACTTTCATGGATATATGATATCACTCCGGAAGGAGTGAAAAAGACAAAACCATCAAGTGAAATTGACGAGAAAGCAAAACCTGCCGAATCAAATAAATGGAAGATAGCTACCTATGTAAGTGGGGTGATCATTATTGCACTGGTCGTACTTAATATTACCAGAAGTGGGCAAAGAGCTGAAACCATTTCAAAGTCGGAGAAAACGATCGCTGTGCTTCCTTTTCAGTATCTGAGCAGGGATTCTACACAGGTATATTTTTGTGATGGCATCAGGGAAGAGATCCTTAATCATCTTCACAAAGCAAGTCCTTTCACTGTAAGATCAAGAACCTCATCTGATCATTACAGAAATACCGAAAAAACCAGTTCAGTCATTGGTGAGGAATTGAACGTAAATTATCTGGTGGAGGGCAGTGTCGGATGTGAGGAAAACCAGCTGAAGATATGGATACAACTCATTGATGCCAAGAATGATGAGCATATATGGTCAGAGGATTATATCCGGGAAAGGAAGCAGGTATTCTCCATCCAGAGTGAGATTGCCAGGAAGATTGCCGAAGAGCTAAAAGTTATTCTATCCCCGGATGAAATTGAAAAAATGGAGTCAAGACCAACGGATAATCTCCAGGCTTACCAGGCGTATCTGAGAGGACGGTATTACATCGGACAGCCACATTTTTCCCTGCAAAACTGGAACCTGGCATTGCAGAATTTCCAACAGGCTGTGGATATAGATACGGGGTTTGCTCTGGCATATGCTGAATTGGCCAGATCACATGCCAGATTATACTATTTGAGGCATGATCTTTCGGAATCCCGTTTATTGAAGTCCAGGCAGGCAGCTGATAAAGCCCTGGTATTGGGACCCGATCAGCCAAGGGTTCACCTTACATTGGTTTATTACTATCTCTATGCCTACAGGGATCAAAAAAGTGCACTTAAACATCTGGAGATCGCTGAAAAAGATCTTCCGAATGCGGTTGAAATTTTAACTGAAAAGGCTGCCATTTTTGAGCCCCTGGGTCGTTGGGAGGAATATATTAAATTACTTGATAAGGCTTCTGAACTGAGTCCACAGGACCCTTCCATACCTACAGATCTGGCGTTAGGATTATGGTTTATGCGTCGATACGAAGAAGCAATCGATGCCTGTAACCGGGCGATCACAATGGATCCCGAAGCGGCATGGCCCTATCTATTTAAAGTTTTTAATATTTGGAGCTGGAAAGGACCCAATCAGGAGACCCGTGACGCCCTCTCAAATATTCAAGTTGAACATGAGTGGTATTTATGGTCCTGGTTTTACCAGGAAGTCGGTGAAGGTAATTATGAAGCAGCACTTCAATTAATGACGGATGACAGCGTTGAATGGGGCGTAAATCATAAGCTGTGTGCAAAGCCAAAAACACTTTTCTCAGCCTTTATATATGATTACCTCAAAAAAGAAAAGCTTGCCCGGGAGGACTATATTACCGCAGTTAAGCTACTTGAAAGGAAGGTCAGGGAAATACCAGATGATTCCAGGTATCACAGCGCACTTGGGATCGCCTATGCGGGTATGGGACTAAAAACCGATGCCGTAAAAGAGGGGAAAAGAGGAGTAGAATTATTACCCATGTCTGTCGACGCAGTTTATGGCGTAGAACACATCATTGATCTTGCTACTATTTACACCATGGTTGGTGAACCTGATCTTGCCATGGACCAGCTTGAATTTCTTCTCAAAGTTCCATCCTGGATATCCTCATCCTGGTTGGACTGGGATATCCATTTTGCTCCTTTAAAAACACATCCGAGGTAT
>DAOUVF010000276.1 GCA_030667765.1 Bacteroides sp. | reverse complement strand
TTCATACCAGGTCTTTGCCTCTCCGGCCAGTTCAATACCCCTGATCAGCTTTTCCCTGTTTTTCTCTTCAGTGCTTATCCAGGGTGACTGGATGAATCCAAACAACCTTTCGTCTGCAATATTTTCTGCGCAGAACTTTACATTATTCATTATGTTCTCATCTGTTCCGTCGTAGAAGTTGCTTCCTCCGGGAACCTGATCAAAGCCGAGTGATTCCAGGGTCTGGTATGCTTTTACCTCGATATTTGTTTCAGGATTGAAGTCCAAGCGGTTATACCAGTTGCTCTGGAGGACCGATTTCGGCATCATTTTGGCAAATTTTTCAGGCTTGTGCCTGACATAATCCTGCCATACCCAGGGACGGGCCCCGTTTTTCATCACCTCTCCTATCAGGAAGTAAATATCACCCCAGTATAATTCATGCTGCCTTACTACGACCTGTTCATGTTCCCGTTGGAGGCGTGAATTCTCCTCGTCCATCCCAAGGTGGAACAGGCGAGGTTTCCCATAGATATCAACGACTTCAGCAATAATATCCCTGCATACGTCATAGTAGTAATCAGTTGAGATCATGCGGGAATATTTCCCCAACCATGCATCATGGCAGGTAGAAAAATTCAGCTTGGGAATGGGTTCAAGACCCATGCCACGGATCTTTTCCAGTTCCTTGTATAACCTGTCGGTGGACCAGGCATTTTTGACTGCAATTTCCGGGTGGCTCTTATATTCGATCGCATCACCAAGATCCATTACCACCATGTTCATACCAACTTCAACCATCTTCCCAAGGGCATCATTCCACAGGGAATCGTCGAATGGGAGGACAGGGTATTTTGCCTTCCACATATTCATGCTTATATGCAGCAGGCAGGCCCATATCATTTCATCCTGACCCTCCGGATTCTCATAAAAGAAAGCATGCTGCCGGGGAAAAAGACTCCCGGGTAAAGCACTTATGATACCGGCTGCTGAAACTTGTTTTAAAAATTTTCTTCGATTACTCATTGAAGTACGGTATAAATATGAATATCCTTTGTTACTGACCAGCATCCATCCCTCCGGCCGGCAATACACAATCACTGTTCTTACCCGCTCTAAGATTATAAACTGGTCCGTCACAGGGCATTTGTACGACTACATCCACACTGTCCTCGCCGGGAATGCCAAAAAGAGCTTCCGGAATTCCTCCACTGCTGTAGCCCCTTGATACTGTAATGTATTGCATTCCAAGAAACCCATCTGCCTGTCCGGACATACCTTTTTTATAGATCCTGACAGTAGCCCCTATGCCCTTCCGGTTCCCTCCTTCCGGCAGTGAAATCCGCACCTTGAGGTAGTTTTTATCGGGGGTAATATTACGGAGCATTGGCGACAGGGTCAGGGAATCATATGAGCCATAAAAAATATCCATTTTCCCGTCGAGATCAAAGTCAGCCGAGGGTGCAGCTACCCAGTACCCCAGAAAACCGGCACTTGCATCTTCAGGAATCGGGACAAGTTCAAACTGGGGGATACCATCTACAACACCGGTGTTACGGTAAATAAATATTTCCGGGTTTCCAACAAGGATGTCAGGCCTGCCATCATTATCATAATCCTGTATCTCGACATAGGGCTGCCGTTTGCTCGCGGTTACAACACCCGCATCTTGAGTAACATTTCTGAATACCGGGAAACCATCATGGTCGTTTCCATCATTCAGGTATACACTTATTCTGTGTGGCAGTTCAAGAAAATGATCCCCCATCACAAGGTCCAGGTCCCCGTCATTGTCCAGATCCCCCAGGTCCGCCCCGCAGGTCCACTCAAGGTTCCCGTCCTGTGTGGATCCATTGTATGGCGGCGGGATAAATTCCTTGTCCACTTTTTTAAATGTTCCATCCCTCCCGTTAACAAACATTGTACAGCTCTGTGCGAAAAAAAAGTCCGGCCAGCTGTCACCATTGATATCTGCCACAGCCCCCCCCAGGCCATTAAGATGGTTCCCAAGGCCGGCACTGATGGTAACATCCTCGAAGACAAGTCCCCCGATGTTCCGCATCAGCCTCGACTTACCCAAGGAACGTTCCCATACTGCATCATCCTGCATCAGCAGGTCCAACATACCATCCCCGTCATAGTCCAGTACAAAAGGATTGCGTCCCGTCCATTCCCCTGTGAACCCCAGGTTGCTGGCAGCTGTAACATCTGTAAAGTTCCCTTTGCCATCATTGCGATACAGGAAATTACTCTTTGCGATTTCGGGTACATGCTCGAGCCCTGCGATGTCATTAACATGGACTACAACAAGGTCATCATCACCATCACCGTCGAAGTCGGCAAAGGAGGCACCCGAATTCCGTGACCTTATTTCAACATCGGGATTATCTGTTTTCATGAAACTCTTTCCGGCATTATTGACCAATATCAGGTTTGGCTGTATGCTGTGGTTTGAAAAAACCCCCAGGAAGAGATCCGGGTAATGATCACCGTTGATATCACCCCAGGCAGCACCATGGACCGCTACACCCAGGATATGATCTGACAAGCCCATGTTAAGGGCAACATTTGAAAACCGGATCGGGGAGTCCTGTTGGGCGGATATGACAGGGGCATTCAAAAGGAGGATAATGAACAGCCATCCCAATATAAATCTGCCTGTGTTAAACTTTTCCCGTAAAGGAGACAATATTACTATCATATGTAAGTTTTTCTCAACATTCCACTGACACCAAAGGAATAAAGCGACAAGCAGTTCGTATCAGGTTAGACTGCTAAATCGGATGAAAGATTTATCCTGGATCTTCTTTCTCCGGAGGACAAGGGTATAGAGAATGCTGTTTTTTTCTCTCCGTTCCTCCAGCGATAGAATATCCAGGGTTTCCGAATCAAAGCTTTTCTGATCCCTGTTCCTGAGTTTTACCGTAAGGTTACTCCTCCCTTTATCTGTACCAAGACTGTCGGTTTCACTAAAATCCAGTTCAATCATGTCTCCTTCAATTTTGATTCCTGTGCTGACATGATGCAGGAGCTGTTTCTGAAAATGCAGGGAATCCTTTGCCAGAATGGTTTCATACCTGTAATTGTATGGTTTCAGAAATGCTACCCATCCCTTTACAATTTCGGAATTTCGCTCCGGGTCAGGGTGAAGGATATTTGGCCAGTGCATCCCGCAGGTCGGACCATTAAGCTCTCCTTCGGGAAGCTTTCCGATCATATCCCAGTTCTGCAGGTCTGTACCTCTGTTTACAGTCAGGACTCCGGCATCCATTCCGAAAAGCCCGTTTTCAATCTCATCTGCATTCTGCATTTTGTAAAAAGGTGTGTTGATATAGTCAATGCCTTTTTTATCCAGCAACTCAGCAAGACTAACCGAATGATCTCCTGTGCATCCGAAACCATGATTGAAGGCAGCTGGCACAAAGGAAAGCGGGAAACTGCCCAGCTGGTTCTGCCGCATGATCTTCTCATAATAATCAAGGTGTTGATTCACCTGTTTTACCGGCCGCATTGTTCCATCATCCGTTGACCACTCAGCTCTGGAAATTCTTCCGTCCGTCCAGTGTTCATGCCCGATGCCATGAAGGGTAAGCTCAAAATGATCTGGGTTGTTACGGATAAGATCCGCAGCTTCCTCCAGCCAGGGGCCAACCCATTGTCTGTTATCCCATTCTTTTCCCATCCATGTACTTTCAGGCAGGTCGCGGAGGATGTTTTCCCTGTCCCATTCACAAAGTACCATGGCTGCCTGCGGCCGTATCCCGAGTGCCCTTCCCAGTTGAATGATTGCCTGATAGTCAGCTACAACATGGTTTCTGTTTATGCCTGTGCGGTAGGGTTCATCCTTTTCGCTGCCATCCCTGCCCGACCACCAGCCTACATCGTCAATAACCACCTGGATGGGCCTGGGAATGATAGCCGAGTTACCGCATCCAGACGTGATTCCCTTGATATTCATGGCTAAAAGTTTCTTTCCTGAAGCGCCTAGTCCCACAGCAACAGCGAATCCAGTAAGGTTTTGTAAGAAAATGCGCCTGTTACACTGCATGATCCAGGGTTATATTCCTTCTCTTGAAAATTAAAATCAGATCAGTAGTCACTATCGCTTTTAATGTCATTGGTATTTTTGAAAATTACGGCCGTCCCTGTCCCTGAAGGTTGTTTCAGGTTGAGATCTGAAAGAACAAGACCCTTTACATCATCAAAGAGCAGGGCCGGCCGGTGTTCTTCCTTTCCATAATCAAGCCTGACATTATAGAGGGATATATTCCTAACATGACGAGTGTAAATACCATAGGCTGGTAATTTACCGAACATAGCGTATTCCGGGTAGTCGGACTCATTTTCCGGTACCTCCGCAATTACAGGCTTCTCTGCACCTTCACCTTCATATGAGATATGAATATCCCTCAGGGTGATATTCTGAACTTCGAAACCCGGAATTCCTGTAATGGAACAACCGACAGTATCTGCACCCGTGCATAAAAAATTGCTGATGGTGATGTTCTTCATCATACCCATACCTGGTTTATCAAGTTTCTGATTTTCCTCGAAGTAATACTTTTTTCCACCCCCGGACCCGAGGGCCAGGTGATGACGTGCCCTGTTTCCCAGGCGTATGAAGATACCGCACCTTGCTCCATTGGCAGTTATGTTGTTTATCTGTATCCTGTCCGCTGTCCCCCCATCTACCATTTCCAGTGCAATGGCAGCCAGG
>DAOUVF010000065.1 GCA_030667765.1 Bacteroides sp. | reverse complement strand
GGTTTCCCGTCCTCATTTGTATTATTTACCAGCACTCCGGTGCATAATTCAGCGTTGACAATCCGGACAACAGATCTTTTCAGCAGCTGCCAGTCATTCCCTGCAGGGCAGTTAATATCAATATTACAGGTATCGGCCCGGCCAAAATAACCATCGTACAAGGATTTATCCTCAAAAACAGGCTGGTAGGCATATCGGACCGTTCCTACCTGAAGCTCTCCATAGTCAACAAGTTCAAAGGGAATTTCCAGCTGTATGATCAGCTCCTCACCGGGTAAATAACTCACTGGAAGCATGGCTGAGGATTTGTTATTCTCATTGCTATAGGCGCCGAGAACCTTTTTCATCATCGGATCATACAAAAAAAGCCTGGCCCCTTCTTCGAGGAAATACCGGTTAAAAACAATCCCAAGGGCCCTGGCTCCTTTACCCCTGATACCGAGTCTCCATATCCTGGTACCGTCATGCCTCCATTCCCAGGTCCCGTCCCTTTCCGGGTTCAGAGATACCGGGATTTCCCTCGCAATACGAGTGTTTTTCATACCCCTTATGGCATCCGCCTGGTCTTCCAGCAATAGCTCATCAACCCTGGCATCATCCAGGCTTATCCACTGGAATGATGATTTCATGGTCCCGGTCCCGATTGGTTTCCCCCCGTGGCTTAACTGTGCGTATGCGCCCTGGTGGATTGGGAATGCCAGAAAGAAAACCATACAATGTAAAAACAGTCTCATTGCAAATCTGGAAAAATAAAAAAGCAAATATACTCATACGTTGAGATGTAACAATTTAAACATTATTTTTATATCCGGAAGACAGCATTAATTATGACCATGGACAAAGCGGCTGCAGATAAAAGGATAAAGGAATTGCGGGAAGCTCTCCGGCATCACAATTACCGTTATTATATCTTATCACAGCCCGAGATCACTGATTTCGAATATGATATATTGATGAATGAATTGCAGGCACTGGAGAAGGAATTCCCGGCATTCAGTGATGTTAACAGTCCGAGCCAGAGGGTGGGCAGTGACCTGAACAGGGAATTCCTCCAGGTGGCTCATAAATACCCAATGCTCTCCCTTTCAAATACGTACACAGAGGAAGAGGTCCTGGAATTTGATGCAAGGGTAAGGAAACTGATAGGGGATGATTTCGAATATGTGGCTGAATTGAAATACGATGGCGTGGCCATAGGCCTCAGTTACGAAAACAGCAGTCTGGTCCAGGCCGTAACCCGGGGTGACGGGCTGCGCGGGGATGTGGTTACTGACAATGTCCGGACGATCCGAAGCATTCCATTGGTACTCAGGGGAAAAGATCATCCACAGTCATTTGAGATCCGTGGTGAGATCTTCATGTCCCACGAAGGATTTGGCCGGCTGAATGAACAGCGGCAGGCGGCCGGAGAAGATGTATTCGCCAATCCCAGAAATGCCACAGCCGGTACCCTCAAGCTGCAGAACTCATCGCTTGTTGCCAAAAGGCCCCTGGATTGCTTCCTTTATCACATGCTGGGGGAGAACCTCCCCTTCTCCTCACATTTTGAAAATCTTACAGCAGCCCGTGAATGGGGATTCAAGATCCCCGGGTACATCAGGAAGTTTGAGAACATACAGGATTTGTTCACCTATATCAGGGACTGGGAAGAAAGGAGGAAAGGCCTGCCTTTTGATATCGACGGGATAGTGATCAAGGTCAACCGCTATGATCGGCAGGAACAGCTTGGCTTCACGGCTAAGTCCCCCAGGTGGGCCATCGCCTACAAATTCAAGGCGGAACAGGCTGTGAGCCGGTTGTTAAGTGTTGATTTCCAGGTAGGAAGAACAGGGGCTGTTACGCCGGTGGCCAACCTTGAACCGGTACAGCTGGCAGGGACAATTGTAAAACGGGCTTCCCTTCATAATGCAGACCAGATCAAGCTGCTGGATATACGGCTTGGGGATGAGGTATATGTTGAGAAAGGAGGTGATATCATCCCAAAGATCGTCGGCATCAACCTGGCATCACGTGACGGGGACAGTGCAGCTTTTGTTTTCATTGACAGTTGTCCCGAGTGCGGCACCCAGCTGGTCCGTACAGAAGGGGAAGCCGCCCATTATTGTCCCAACGAATACGGATGCCCGCCCCAGATCAGGGGAAGAATAGAACATTTTATCAGCCGCAAGGCCATGGATATCGGTACAGCAGAGGCCACTATTGAGCAATTATTTAATGTGGGACTCATACAGGATGCCGGGGATCTCTACAGCCTGCGGAAGGAGGATCTCCTGCGGCTGGAGCGCTTTGCTGAGAAATCGGCTTCCAACCTGATCGACAGCATTGACAATTCAAGGGATGTCCCCTTTGAAAGGGTATTGTTTGCACTGGGTATAAGGTATGTGGGGGAAACAGTGGCCAAAAAACTCGCCAGGCATTTTAGCTCGGTGGACCGGCTTCGCAGTGCAGATTATGAAGCATTGGTGGCGGCCGATGAAGTTGGCGAGCGGATCGCCGAAAGCATCATACAGTTTTTCAATGATCCGAAAAGCCGGCATTTAATGGATAAACTGGAATTTGCGGGACTCCAATTCAGTATGGACCCCGAACAGGCAAAGACCGGTAACAAACTCGAAGGACTTACCTTTGTCATTTCCGGTTCTTTCGAAACGCATTCCCGGGATGAATTGAAACAACTCATCGAAGCGAATGGAGGGAAGAATGCAGGGTCTATATCCTCGCGTACAGATTACCTGCTTGGTGGAGAGGGGATAGGCCCAAGCAAACTGAAAAAAGTCGAAACCCTCGATATCCCCATCATCAGTGAAGATGAATTCCTTGTCATGATAAGGCCATGAACCTCTCTGTGACACGCCCGGTGAGCGGCTTCTGTTAATAAATAGCAAAAATCAGGTGGCCGGGGTGGACTTATTTTTTATATTATTGCAGCGTGAAGCTTATCAAAGATATCCAGAGGCTTAGCGGGACTTTTGAGCTGCGCAGGAAGCTCAGGCAGGTAAACCGGCATAAACGTATTTATAATTTTACCACAGCAAGATCTGCAGGGGTCCTGTTTTCCTGCCGGAATGAAGAAGAATTCGAAGCCGTAAAGGAGTTCAAGCAATTCCTTGAAAGCGAAGCTATTGACACATCAGTGCTGGGCTTTGTGGATGACCAGGAAATCCCTGACCACTACCTGCTCAGGAAAGGTTTTCAGTTCTTTTGCCTGAAGGACCTTAAATGGTCGAAGGTACCGGGTGCCCCGTTTGTTACGGATTTTTCCCTGAAGCCATTCGACATCCTGTTTGACCTTAGCCTGGAGGATCATTTCCCTTTGAACTATATCCTGAAACTAAATCCGGCTTCCTATAAAGTCGGCAGGTTGGTGATACATACAGAATATGACCTCATGATCGATATTGAAAAAGAAATCAGCATCATTTACCTGATCGAGCAGATCAAGCATTACCTGTCCATCATCCACACCAAAAAACCTTAGAAGCAATCCATTGAAATTACCTATATTTGTTTAGGCAGTGGACAGTATTATGAAAAAGTCAGTATTTACCGGCACCGGTGTAGCCCTGGTTACCCCCTTTAAAAGGGATGACAGCGTTGATTTCAGGGCACTTACCAATGTTGTTGAACATGTCATCAAGAATGGGGTTGAATACCTCGTCGCCCTTGGGACAACAGGTGAAACACCGGTTTTATCCGACAAAGAACAAGGTGAGATTATCAAGCATGTGAAGAAGGTCAATAAAGGAAGATTACCCCTGGTCGTGGGCATGGGGGGTAATAATACCCGGCAGCAGATCGAAAGGATTGAGAATACCAACTTCGATGGTATTGCTGCCATACTGACGGCTTCCCCCTATTATAGCAAACCAAACCAGAAAGGGATCTATAATCATTACATGGCCATCGCGGGGGCCAGTCCGGTTCCGGTGATTATATATAATGTACCTTCCCGTACAGGTTCCAATATCAGTGCAGAAACAACCCTTAAGCTGGCTGCAGAATGTGGGAATTTTGCAGGCATAAAGGAAGCTTCGGGCGATATGGTACAGATCATGAATATCGCCAAAGACAAGCCAGCAGGATTTGATCTTATTTCAGGAGACGATGCCCTGACACTTCCCATGATCAGTACAGGGGGGGCCGGGGTTATTTCGGTCATTGGCAATGCATTCCCACGCCAGTTCTCGGAAATGGTACGTCTGGCCCTGGACAACCGCTGGAATGAGGCACGGTCTATTCATTACAGCCTGCTGGAAATCATTGATCAACTGTTTATTGAGGGAAGTCCGGCCGGTGTGAAAGCCGCTTTGAATATCCTTAATATCTGTGAGAACCAGGTCCGCTTACCATTGACGACCGTTAGCCGGACGACCTACGGAAGGCTTACAGAACTGATCAGGTCCATCCCGATCTAGATTACGGTATTTCAAGCTGTACCAGGTTCAGGAAACTATGTAGTCAGGACACAGGCACCATTATTGATATCAGGCTCAACTTTTTTGTATTTTGCTTCCACTAATTTGCCGTTCTGGTATCTCACCTTAACGATCTCATTCCGGCCTATTTTTTTGCCTGAACGGACGGGTTCCATTTTTCGCTGCTGCCGGGCTGACTGGCCATCCCCGCCTCCGCCCTCATATGCGGATCCGGCATCGTTTTTGGTCTGTTCGAATTCACTCATATCCAGGCGACGGGGCCCCCTTGCCTGCTGCACCTGGCTGGAGTCTTGAATGGGTATGTTTCCTTTCAAAAGGCTGGAGCTGACATCTTTATTGATCCTGTCTATGGCAATCTTGAATAATTCGAATGATTCAAATTTGTAAATGAGGAGTGGATCTTTTTGTTCATAGGTCGCATTCTGTACAGATTGTTTCAGGTCATCCAGTTCCCTCAGGTGTTCCTTCCAGGTTTCATCAATGGTGGCCAGCATGGCCGTTTTCTCAAATGACTTGATTATTTCATGCGCCTCACTCTCATAAGCCTTTTCGAGGTTGGTAAGGATCTGGAAGACTTTTGAACCGTCGGAAATGGGGACCACTATATTCTCATAAACCTTGCCCTGCTTTTCGAATACATCTTTTATTACCGGCCATGCCTGTTGAGCTATAGATTCCTGTTTCCTGTAATATTTTTCACGAACGCTTTCAAACAGTTTTTCAGTGATCTCATCAGTATCATCTTTCATATATTCAGCTTCATCAATGGGGGGTTCGGCGGAAAGATTCCTAAGCACTTCCAGTGAGAATTCTGAATAATCCACATTGCCATGGCAATCAAGAACAACGCTCTCACAGACATCATAGATCATATTGTTGATATCCACGCTGATCCTTTCACCAAGCAGGGCGTGTTTGCGTTTTGTATAGATCACCTCACGCTGGGAATTCATCACATCATCATATTCCAGGAGCCGCTTCCTTATCCCAAAGTTATTCTCTTCCACCTTCCTCTGGGCGCGCTCTATGGATTTACTGATCATGGAATGCTGGATCACCTCACCTTCCTTGAGTCCGAGCCGGTCCATGATCCCCGAGATCCTGTCCGAACCGAACAATCTCATCAGGTTGTCTTCGAGGGAAACATAAAATTGTGAAGATCCAGTATCACCCTGCCGTCCCGCACGTCCCCTCAACTGGCGGTCCACCCGCCTTGATTCATGTCTTTCTGTACCGATAATAGCCAGTCCCCCTGCCCCCCTGGTATCCGGGGTCAACTTGATATCGGTCCCCCGGCCGGCCATATTCGTCGCAATGGTAACCGACCCGGTTTTACCGGCATGGGCAACGATGTCGGCTTCCCTTGAGTGTAATTTTGCATTCAGCACATTATGTTCAATTTTCCGGATATTGAGCATGCGGCTCAGCAACTCCGAGATCTCAACTGAAGTTGTCCCCACCAGTATGGGTCTGCCTGCTCTGACTAGGTTGACAATCTCGTCAATCACTGCATTGTACTTTTCCCTCACCGTTTTATAGACAAGGTCTTCCCTGTCATCCCTGACAATGTCCCTGTTGGTGGGGATCACCACCACATCAAGCTTATAAATATCCCAGAATTCTCCGGCTTCCGTCTCTGCTGTACCCGTCATCCCTGACAACTTTTTATACATCCTGAAATAATTCTGGAGGGTGATGGTAGCAAAAGTCTGTGTGGCAGCCTCCACTTTAGCATTTTCCTTGGCCTCTATTGCCTGGTGCAATCCATCGGAGTATCGTCTTCCTTCCAGTATCCTTCCAGTCTGCTCATCAACAATTTTAACCTTGTTGTCCATGACCACATACTCAACATCCTTTTCAAAGAGTGAATATGCCTTCAATAACTGGTTAATGGTGTGAACCCGTTCAGATTTTATCGCATACTCCTGCAGCAACTCGTCTTTTTTAACCAGTTTTTCCTTGTCTGAGAGGCCGGAATTATCAAGTTCGGCTATCTCGCTCCCAATATCGGGAAGTATAAAGAAATTAGCATCTTCAGATGAGCTCGTGATCAGGTCCAGTCCCTTTTCAGTCATCTCTATCGAATTGTTCTTCTCATCAATGACAAAGTAAAGCTCATCGGTAACCTTATACATGTTCTTGCTGTTTTCCTGCATGTAGAAATTTTCGGTTTTCCGCATGAGTGACTTGTTCCCTTCCTCACTGAGCATCTTGATGATGGCCTTGTTCCTGGGCAGCCCCTTGAAGGCACGCAGAAGGAAGAGTCCCCCATTCTCAGATTCCCCATCAGTCAATTTTTTCCTGGCATCAGCTATAATGTTATTGACCAGTTTCCGCTGTGCATTGATAATCTTTTCCACCTTTGGCTTCAGCTCCAGGAATTGCTGGTTCTCTCCCCTTGGGATGGGTCCGGATATGATCAGTGGGGTACGTGCATCATCCACCAGGACTGAATCCACCTCATCCACGATGGAAAAGTTATGGGGACGCTGGACAAGATCTGCGGCACTGATGGCCATATTATCCCTCAGGTAGTCAAAACCAAATTCATTGTTTGTTCCAAAGGTGACATCAGCCAGGTAAGCCTTCCTGCGGTCATCAGAATTGGGTTGGTGTTTATCAATGCAATCGACAAGCATACCATGAAACTCATAGAGGGGACCCATCCACTCGGCATCTCTCTTGGCCAGGTAATCATTCACAGTGACTATATGAACACCTCTGCCTGTCAGGGCATTCAAATAAACCGGAAGCGTTGCCACCACCGTTTTCCCTTCCCCTGTAGACATCTCCGCAATACGTCCCTGGTGTAGTACAACCCCGCCGATCAGCTGTACATCGTAATGGATCATGTCCCATGTGATCATGTTGCCACCGGCCATCCATTCATTCTTCCAGTAAGCCTTGTCTCCTTTGATCTCAATACTGTCACGGGAAGCTGCCAGGTCCCTGTCATAATCATTTGCCGTAACTTCCAGGGATTCATTTTCCTTGAACCGGCGGGCCGTCTCTTTGATGATGGCAAAAGCAAGGGGCAATCCTTCTTCGAGGGCATTGCCAAGTGTCTCATCAGCCGTTTTTTCGATTTTTTCAACCTGCTGGTAAAGCCTCTCTTTCTCATCCACATCCATCCGGGGATCATCCAGCTGAACTTTCAGTCCCGCTATCTCCTCCTGCTCTGCGGCAATGCTTTCCCTGATCTGCTTTTTCAATACCTCTGATTCAGCCCTCAACTCATCATTGCTCATTCCCGAAACCCTGTCCGTCTCCGCATTGATCTTGTCAACCCAGGGTTGAAGCTCCTTGAGGTCGCGTTCTGACTTTGATCCGAACAGTCCGCCGACAACCTTTTCTACAATACTCATTATAATGCTTATTTAACTTTTCCCTTAAACGCACGTAAAATTAGTTTATTTTACACAATTACGATATGGATACTGGCATTATGAAACAAATAATCCCTTTCCTGATCCTGCTTTGCCTGGGTTATGTAAAGGCATCCGCGCAAATTTCCATAACTCCTTCAAAACCTGAAAAGCCGGTTCCCATGTTGCAAAATCCGGATTTTCAACCATACCCTGGTAGTGGACGGTTACAAACAACATACCAACATGCTCCTTTTCGGCTCAGAAGTGATGTGAAAGAAACAAAATCTGACCCCTATAAAAGTGATGCTGAATTTCCCGTAAAGTATGACCTGCGTGATGTGGGACTTGTGACAGCAGCCAAATACCAGGGGGACGGAAGTGCTGGTGGTAACTGTGCCACCTTTGCCGTTACAGGATCCCTTGAATCATCCTGGTTAAAAATGGGTTTTTCAGAAACTGACCTTTCTGAACAGAACCTGTCAGGTTGTCATGGATATGAATGGGCTTATGGAACAGGCAGTAATCCATATATTGCCACTGCCTACCTGAGCAGGATGTCCGGTCCGGTCCTCGAATCACAAGACCCTTACAATACATCGGCCACGGAGTTTTTCTGTGATCAGTACGGGCCGGCAGCTTATGTCCCGGAAGCCCGTTGGCTGCCGTCTATGGACAAAGAAACACTGAAAGAGCTGGTGATGGACTATGGAGCAGTCTACGCTACTATTTATATGGATCCGGCAAACATGAATTCAGGCAATCATTCCTATTATTATGATGGCAGTGAAGTCACAAACCATTCGGTCCTGCTATGCGGATGGGATGATAATTATATCACCGATGGCGGCACAGGGGCCTGGATTGCCAAAAACAGCTGGGACACTGCCTGGGCTGATCAGGGTTTTTTCTATGTATCGTACGAAGACAGCAGGTTTGCAGATGAAGCGGCCTGTTTCCCTGTCAGATGGGACACAGAAGAAACGGACACAATATTCATGTATGACCGGCTTTGCGTGACCAATATTATTGGCTATCCGAATGATGAAGAGGCATTTGGACTGGCCAGGTTTACCGCTCCGGATGAAATGCTGATCACCCATATCGGGCTGGCCGTAGCTGACCCGAATACGGTACTGGACATTGAAATCTATGAAGTCTTCACCAATAATATACTGAGTGGCCTGCTGGCAGATAAAAAGGATATCCTGATCCGGCAGATGGGCTATTATACACTCGAATTGCCGCTTACCGTACAGAGTGATTTTTATGTAAAGATCAGACGGAGGACTGAAAATACAGGCGTTGTTATCCCGATAGAGCAGCCAGTGGAAGGATATGCTGATCCGATTATTGAAGAGGATGTCAACTGGGTCAGCAACAATGGAACAGATTGGTTGTCAACCAACCCGGCCGGTGAGGATAGCGGATTTAACCTCTGCATCCGTGCCTATGCAAAAAAGACAGGCGGACCGAGGGCCTTGTTCGAGGCCGATATCCGGGAAGCCTGCCTGAATGCCGGCATTACCTATACCTTCCTTGAAAACAGGGATGTTAGTTCGTGGATGTGGGACTTCGGGGAGGGTGCTGAACCTGCCACGGCAAACAGTGTGGGTCCGCATACCGTTCAGTATTCATCTGAGGGGACCAAGACAGTCCGGTTGATTGTATCTGGACCGGAAGGTTCAGATACGCTTATCCGGCATGGATGTGTCAGGGTATCACCCTTCATTGATATGGTCCTTGTCGATACCGAGGTTGAGATTGCCCTCGGGGGGTCGGCGGACCTGGAAGCATTTGGTGCGGACGAGTATGTATGGTTCCCGGGTACCATGTTGAACCAGTCCACCGGCCAGCGGGTTACCGCAACTCCCCCTTCCCCGGGACAATATGAGATCATCGTGACAGGTTACCATGGCAGTTGCTACGAACAGGACACTGTCATGATCTATGCCGGGAACAAGATTGCTAATGATGATATGTGTGATGCCGCCCTGATCACGCCCGGAGGCAGGGTAACCACCCAGTCAAATCACCTGGCCACTGCCGAAGATGGGGAACCTGCTCCCGATGAGTCGGAAGATTGTTATTCCCAGACAGCCAAAACCTGGTGTATTGAAGGAGGGGTGCAGAACAGTCTATGGTATTATTTTTACGGTCCCACTACCGGAATAGCTTCTCTCAGATCCAGCGGTATGGACAACCAGATGGCCATCTACCGTGCGGATACCTGTACTGAAATCAAAAAGCAATACCTTATTGCCGCAAACGATGACTACAGTCCCACAGAACTTGCCGCTACCCTTGAGGCTGTACATGTCGTACCCGGATACAAATACTACCTGCAGATAGACGGTAGTTTCGGAGGGTCTAAAGGAACCTATGAGCTCTATTTTTATGCCTATGATGTCGGACTGGATGAGATACGCACGAAAACCTCCGGGAGATCAATAATACAGGTCTGGCCAAACCCGGGCAGGGACATATTCAACATCCTGGCCGAAGGGATCCAGTCCCCCGAGGTTGAAATAATCCTCTACAACCTGAACGG
>DAOUVF010000097.1 GCA_030667765.1 Bacteroides sp. | reverse complement strand
GGTCCGATTGATCAGCGCAAAGTAAACGAGGCCGGCAGACTGGACGGGTTCTGGTTGCTGGTAACTAATCATAATGAGTATGAGAATAGCAGGTTTTTGCTGCCCCCCGGCGATGCCATTAAGCCATATCGTGACAAAACTATAATAGAGTCAGCATTCAGAGATATTAAATCCTTTATTGAAATCGTACCAATCGGTGTCTGGACAGATAAACATGTTAAGGCTCACTTCACAATCTGTGTTCTTGCTTATTTTATAAACAGGATGATTTGCTTGCGGCTCCATCAAAATCAAGGGAATCTGACAAAAGATGTTATTACTCACCAAAGGGCTTATAAAATCTTGTCTGAGGGCTCAATTGATAAAATCCGTATCAAAAATGTTGCTGTACAAGGACACAAACTATCTGGATTGAATGAGCATATTTATGAGATCGTCAAGCGGCTAAAAATGCCGGAAATTACCAGGGTAAAACATGTAATGGATTGATTCCTAACAGGTAATATCTTTTCGTAGACGTAAAATATTGCGTTGAATTATGCCTTATGTGCTGTTTTACAGTTCTTTACGCAAAATAGGGTGGTAAACTTGGGATTAATATCTTCATTTTCAAGAAACATAACATATTATTCTACTGCCAATAGCAGCATTAAACGTAAAAATAAGCGTATTATCCAGGTAATACAATAAAAAATTCACGTTTGCAGTATAATATGAAATATATTCGCAGATTGTGGTAGAATGCAACATAGTATATTGAATATGTCGGATTATGCATAGATTATTATCCACAAATAAAAGGGTCGAAGTTTTTAGACCATGTCAGGTAAGTAATTCGCACATATCATTTCAACTACAGTACAGAGAAGACTTATGTCGGTTGGCTTTACCGGTTTATCATCTTCCATAATCAAATACATCTAAAAGACTTTGATTTTGAACTCGACGAGATTAATATTCGGGGTGGTACCGTTTTATCCCGTTTGGTGGATATACTTAGTGTTTATTCCGGCAACTAAAAATAAAAGTCCTCCATAAATGTCACATTTACAGGGGAATAATATATCTAAGTGTACCCGGAGCCGGGATCGAACCGGCATGGGCAAAGCCCACTGGTTTTTGAGACCAGCGCGTCTACCAATTCCGCCATCCGGGCATGAAAGCATCGGTTTGGGTGTGGGTTTGGGTGTGGTGGTGTGAACGGGTGTGGGTGTGCGCTGTGAACTGTGGGGTGCGAAGATAATAGATTTGGGGGTGTGGTGCAAATAATTCCCAATCTGTAAACTGCTTTTTAACATCTCGAAATTTTCTTCCCCGCCTTAAGGAATTCAATAATTTTACGGATCTGTAATATCAAAATCACTATACTATGGAATTATCAAAACATGATGTCAAAGGAGTGCTTGACAGGCTTGGTATAAATGAGATCAATTCCGGGGCGACGACCGGGACAAGATGGATAAAAACCAGCGGTACCGTAACCCGTTCCGTTTCACCTATTGATGGCAATACTATCGCCGAGGTAACCAATGCAAGCGCTGATGAATATGAACAGGTCATTCAAACTGCCGCAGAAGCCTTCGAGGTCTGGAAAACATGGACTGCACCACGCAGGGGGGAGGTAGTAAGGCAAATCGGGCTGGCGCTCAGGGATGCAAAGGAGGATCTGGGTTTCCTGGTGACCCTGGAGATGGGTAAAATCTACCAGGAAGGTCTCGGGGAGGTGCAGGAAATGATTGATATATGTGATTTTGCAGTTGGACAGGCAAGGCAGCTGTATGGATTCACCATGCAATCCGAAAGGCCGCAACACCGGATGTACGACCAGTATCATCCACTGGGTATAGTTGGAGTGGTTTCAGCCTTTAACTTCCCGGTAGCTGTCTGGGCATGGAACACCATGATCGCCGCAGTTGCCGGTGACACAGTGGTTTGGAAACCAAGTTCAAAAACACCTCTTACAGCAATTGCAACACAAAATATTATTAATAAGGTGCTCAAGGAGAATGCTGTTCCGGAAGGCGTTTTTAACCTGGTGGTGGCCAGGTCTTCTGTCATGGGAGACAACTTCGCATCTGACCCAAGGATCCCACTGTTTTCAGTTACCGGTTCGACAATAGTTGGCAAGAGGATCTCTGCCATTTGCGGGAAACGTCTTGGCAGGACCATCATGGAATTGGGTGGTAACAATGCTATTATTATATCTAATCATGCCGACCTTGATATAGCGATCCCGGCGATCGTATTTGGTGCTGTAGGGACAACCGGACAAAGATGTACTTCAACACGCAGGTTAATCATCCATGAAGATGTCTATGAGAATGTACGTGACAGATTGATAAGGGCTTATGAACAGGTAGCTCATAAAATCGGAAATCCACTTGATGAGGGGATTCTTGTTGGACCGATGGTTGATCCAGGGGCCACCATACAGTTCATGGAAGCCATAGCGAAGGTTAAGGATGCAGGTGGCAGGATATTATTTGGGGGTGAGATCCTGAAAGGAAAAGAGTACAATGCTGACACTTATGTTGTCCCGGCCCTTGCAGAGGCAGAAAATCACTGGGATATCGTTCAGGAAGAAACCTTTGCCCCTTTATTGTACCTGATTAAATACAGGAATATTGCTGAAGCAATTGCTTTGAATAACGGAGTACCCCAGGGACTTTCATCCGCGATATTTACCCTAAATCTGAGAGAAGCTGAACTATTCCTTTCCGCAGTTGGATCCGATTGTGGGATTGCCAATGTGAATATCGGTACCTCAGGGGCAGAGATCGGAGGGGCATTCGGTGGTGAAAAGGATACTGGTGGAGGCCGTGAGTCGGGATCTGATGCCTGGAAGGCTTACATGAGACGGCAGACAAATACCATAAATTATTCAATGGAATTACCGCTGGCACAGGGCATCAAATTTGATCTGGATTAGTTGATTGGACACCCGGAACCCAGGTCCATGTTCAACGGACTTGATATAAAAGCTGTGTTTGTGATGTTTAAACGACCTTCGAAAGGACCTTTGGCTTCACAAGGGTCTTGACTGTTTCAATGATGCCATCAACATCATATCCGCATTCCTTATAGAGTTCCTGTTGTGTCCCCTGTTCTATGAAACGGTCCGGTACGCCAAGGCGTTTGACCCGGGATGTATATCCATGATCACACATGAATTCCAAAATGGCGCTGCCAAAACCTCCGCTGATGATGCCGTCCTCAACAGTAATTACCTGCTTGAATTGCTTGAATATTTTGTGAAGCAATTCTTCATCCAGGGGTTTAACAAACCTCATGTCATAATGTGCTGCACTGATATGTAACTCTTCCAGGTTATCGATGGCGTCAATAACAAGGTTTCCTATATGTCCGATGGAAAGAATGGCTATGTCCGTACCTTTACGGATAATCTTTCCTTTGCCAACAGTTATTTCCTTAAACGGTTTTTTCCAATCGATCTGAACACCCCTCCCCCGGGGATAGCGAATGGAAAATGGCCCATGGTTCCTATGCTGGGCAGTATACATAAGGTTTCGCAGGTCTTCCTCATTCATGGGAGCTGAAACGATCATGTTGGGGACTGCCCGCATATATGCCAGGTCGAAGACCCCATGATGGGTAGCCCCATCATCACCAACCAGTCCCCCGCGATCAAGACAGAAAACGACCGGCAGCTTCTGGATAGCGACATCATGGATAACCTGGTCATAGGACCTTTGCATAAAGGTGGAATAGATATTGCAGAAAGGAACCATACCCTCGATAGCAAGCCCGGCTGAGAAGGTTACCGCATGCTGTTCAGCAATGCCAACGTCATAGGTCCGTTCCGGAATCTCTTCCATCATGATCTTGAGGGATGAGCCTGTGGGCATGGCTGGAGTGATCCCGATGATCCGTTCATTTTTCCGGGCAAGCTCAAGCAGTGTATGGCCGAAAACATCCTGGTAACGGGGTGGTCGTTTGGTCTCACGTGAAACCAGGAATTGCCCTGTCTTTTTATCGAACCTGCCAGGTGAATGAAAAGCGGTCTGGTTCTGTTCTGCCTGAGGAAATCCTTTGCCCTTCTGGGTTTTCACATGGAGCAGTTTGGGTCCCTGAATGCGCTTCATATCCTTCAGGATACCTGTCAGGTGGAGGATATCATGTCCGTCAACCGGTCCAAAATACCTGAAATTCAAAGACTCAAATAAATTGCTCTGCTTCAGGAACATGGATTTTACGCCATGCTCGATCCGTTGGGCATAACGCTGTGCATCGGGTCCTAATTTACTGAGAGCCCCGAGTATGTTCCAGATATCCTTCTTGAAGCGGTTATAAGTTTTGGAGGTGGTGATATCGATCAGGTATTCTTTGATGGCCCCCACATTCGGATCTATGGCAATGTTGTTATCGTTCAATATGACCAGGAGGTTGGAATTCTCACTCCCGGCATTGTTCAGTCCCTCAAAAGCCAATCCCCCTGTTAAAGAACCGTCCCCGATCACAGCAACGACCTGCCTATCCTCATGTTTCAGGTGTTGGGAGGCAAGTGCAATACCCAGTGCAGCAGATATTGAAGTGGAGGCATGGCCGACACCAAATGCATCATACCGACTCTCGGTCGGTTTTGGGAAACCACTGATACCCTTGTATTTACGATTAGTGTGAAATATTCCCTTACGGCCTGTAAGGATCTTGTGTCCGTAAGCCTGGTGTCCCACATCCCAGATGATCCTGTCCTCGGGTGTGTTAAAGACATGGTGCAGGGCGACGGTAAGTTCAACCACGCCCAGACTGGCCCCAAAATGACCGGGATTGGAAGAAACAATATCGATGATAAACTCTCTTAGTTCCCTGGATAATTGGATGAGATCATCAGGACCAAGTTCTTTCAGGTCTCTCGGTGAATTGATACTGTCCAGTATGGAAAACTCTTTGTCTGACAAAGCACAATGATTGGAATACAAAGATACATTTAAATCAACAAAAGCTCATATTTAAAACTCTAAAACCTTGCTGAGGAATAAACCCTTAATCACATCCATTCAATCGATAAGAAGCAGCGAGTTTCATTGCCTATAGTTAATAACTTCTGTAAAAGCCCATTTAGTCTGAGGCAATTAATTTTTATATTGGCAGGTTAAGGGTATAATGATAGAAATCAATGCGAGAGAAAAAACGTTTTATTATTACAGGCCTCATTTTTTTGATTTTTGCATCCTCCTGTGTGACTACAAAAAATTACAAACAAATGGAGGATCAAAAAAACCAGTTGAATGGTGAACGAAATGAACTGTTTGCTGAGAATGAGCAACTGACGGTCGATAATGCTGAAATGCAGGCCAAGATTGAATCCATGGAATCAGAAATGGAGGAGATAGAGTCGTGGAAAGCAGAAACCCAGGAGGATTACGATAAGCTGAAAGCCAGCTATGACGAGCTGGACAGGAGGTACAGTGACCTGAAGGAATCCCAGGATGCCCTGTTAAAGGGGCATACACGTGAAACCAAGCGACTGCTGACACAGTTGCAGAAAACACAGGAAGATTTGCTGGTAAAAGAGGACCTGCTTAAAGAGCTGGAGGAAAATGCCACCCGGAAAATGTACGATGCTGAAAGGCTAAGGGCTCAGCTCGAAGAACGAAATCAGCGGCTGGTGGAACTGGAGCAGATACTGAATGCCAAGGAGGCCCAGATGAAATCTCTCAAAGATGCCATATCAGCTGCATTGTATGGCTTTGAAAAAGAGGGCTTATCTGTTTATTCCAAGGATGGAATGGTGTATGTCTCGATGGACGAAAAACTGCTGTTCAAAACCGGCAGTATCCAGGTTGATCCCAGGGGCGTGCAGGCCCTGAAAACAATGGCGGGGGTCCTGGAAGACAACCCGGATATTAAGATCACAGTCGAAGGACATACAGACGATATGCCTGTCAGGACGAATGCCTCTTTTGCAGACAACTGGGACCTCAGTGTAAAAAGGGCTACTTCTATTGTAAGGATACTGCTTGATAATTCTTCCATTGATCCTATAAGGCTGGTGGCATCGGGAAGGGGAGAGTTTTTACCGGTTGATACTGGAGGAACATCTGAAGCCAGGCAAAGAAACAGGCGGACGGAAATCATCCTCACTCCCCGCCTGGATGAACTATACCAGCTCCTGGAATAGCAGGGATGAATTGATGATGTTTTATGATTTCCTGAACCGGGTCAGCTCTTTGTCTATCAGAAAGGTCCTGAACATTGCACTGGTCCAGTTATCCTATTTCCTGTCTGTGCTCTTGAAAAGGCCCCTGGTATGGGGGAAACCCTTTTTTATCAGTCTGGAACCGGCAGCTATCTGTAACCTGGCATGTCCGCAATGTCCAACCGGAACAGGTGATGTTAAGCGAAGTAAAAAATTCCTGGATCTAAACACCTGCAAGGACATCGTGGATGAAACAGCCAGGACAACGGCTATCCTCAGCCTTTATCATCAGGGAGAACCACTGCTGCATAAGTCATTCGCAGATATGGTAAAATATGCAACAGACCGTAAGATTTATACCGTGACCTCGACAAACGGACAGTTACTTACGGAGGAAGTTTGCGGGAGCCTGGTGGAAGCCGGATTGGATCGTATCATTATTTCCCTGGATGGCACTGACCAGGAATCATACAATAAATACCGTATGGGAGGGGATTTCGAAAAGGTTATTGGAGGAATCAGGTTGCTATCTGAGGCAAGGCAGGCAAACAGGAAACCTTATATTATCATCCAATTCCTGGTTTTCAAACATAACCAGGACCAGGTTGCTGAGATAAGAAAGCTTGGCAAAAGGCTGGGCGCTGACCGGGTCATGATTAAATCAGCCCAGATCGAATATCCTGAATCGATACAAGAATGGATGCCGGTTCACAAAAAGTACAGGAGATACAGGAGAAATAACCTGGGGGATTGGATGCTGGAGGGAAAGCTGAAAAACCGCTGCAGGCGCCTGTGGTACACAACTGTCATTACCACTGACGGACTGGTTGTCCCTTGCTGCTTTGATAAACTGGCGAAATATCCTATGGGTAACATTGGAACAGGAACCATCAGCCAGATCTGGAAAAACCGTGAATACAATGATTTCAGGAGCAAAGTACTGGGCAATCGAAAAGGAATAGGGATATGCACCAATTGTACTGAGGGGATAGGCAGGATCTACCTCTGAAACGGAGGATATCAGACCGTCATGATATCCTTTTCCTTGGCTTCAATGATCTTATCCACCTTCTCTATATATTCATCAGTGAGTTTCTGGACTTCACTCTCACCGTTTTTTTCTTCATCTTCAGGCAATCCGTCTTTTTGCATTTGTTTTAATTCATCATTTGATTCCCTGCGCACGTTCCTGACCCCCACTTTGGTATCTTCTCCTTCATGTTTTACCTGCTTGACCAGGTCCTTTCTTCTTTCTTCTGTCAGGGGCGGGATATTCAAACGGATGATTTCACCGTTATTTTCGGGTGTAACGCCTATATTGGCCTGCATGATCGCCCTTTCAATCGGACCGATCATATTTTTTACCCAGGGTTGTATAGCTACGGTTTTCACATCAGGTGTACCAATATTTGATACCTGGGAAAGCGGTGTCATAACACCGTAATACTCTACCATGATGCCATCCACTATTCGGGGAGTGGCTTTACCGGCACGGATTTTACCGAGCTCATTTTCCAGGTGCTGGATGGATTTATCCATTTTCGCACTTGTATCATCAAGAACCATTATTACCAATTCATCCATGGCTGTTGATTTTAGCGTTTTTCAGTGCTATAAATATATTCAAATTTTAACTAAAGTACCAAGCCTTTCCCCCTGAATAATCCGTTTCAGATTCCCCATCTCATTCATATTAAATACGATAATGGGCAATTGATTCTCCCGGCACATGGTAAAAGCGGTCTGATCCATAACCTTCAGATCCTTGCGAATAACCTCTTCAAAACTTATCTCATCATACCTGGTAGCCGCAGGGTCTTTCTCCGGATCAGCAGTATATACTCCATCCACCCTGGTTCCCTTCAACAATGCATCAGCTTCCATTTCTACGGCACGCAAGGACGCTGCAGTATCGGTAGTAAAATATGGGTTGCCTGTTCCAAATGTGAAAATTGCAATAGATCCCTTGCCCAGGGCTTCAAGTACCTGCGGTTTACTGAACCTGATGCCAACCGGCTCCATATCAATGGCTGTAAACAGCTTTGCTTTAGCACCTATACTTTCAAGGCCGGATTGAATAGCCAGTCCATTTATTACAGTGGCAAGCATTCCCATGTAATCTCCCTTCACCCTGTCAAAACCTTCCTGCGCACCTGACAGACCCCTGAAAATATTACCACCTCCGATAACAATTCCAACCTCCACACCCATGTTGGTAATTTCCTTGATCTGTTCCACATACTCTTTCAATCGAAGCGGATCGATTCCATGGCCGGTCTCTCCGGCCAGTGATTCACCGCTAAGTTTCAGCAGGATTCGTTTGTACTTCGGCATAGCATGAAATTAGGAAACTTAAAGATAAGTATTTTACGAAATTATATTGGGATAGTTTTCAAAGTGGTTATCAGGACAGAAACATTATGCAGGATTTGATATTATTGAAATTGTGTGGTTGGTTTATAATGTCCAAATAAAAAAAGCCGCATCATGTTATCTGATACGGCTACTTCATATGTTTTTTCTATGGGTAAACTAATTCTTCAAACCAAACCGGACAAACCCTGTGACTGTCAGTTCTTTGTCTTGTTCCTGCAGGTATTGTTTTACTGTTTTTTTGTTTTCCTTCACGAAGTTCTGGTTTAACAGGGTATACTCCTTGAAAAACTTATTCAGTTTCCCCATGGCAATTTTTTCGAGGATCTC
>DAOUVF010000431.1 GCA_030667765.1 Bacteroides sp. | reverse complement strand
TGAGACTTCAGACAGGTTCAGCATCCAGGAACATTACCGTCTGGGGTGGCAAGGGCATGTCAGGCGAACCAAAACAGGTGTCGATAGCATCGAAAGAAGTGCTGCTTTCATATGGATCCGTCTCACGGATCATCCCATTTTCACTTGCCCTTGAGGACTTCATCCTGGAAAGGTATCCCGGCTCTGACAGTCCATCCTCCTTTGAGAGCCTGGTGAGGCTTGAGGACCATGAAAGGGGACTGACAGCCAGCCACAGGATCTATATGAATCATATCCTCTCCTACCGGGGATACAGGTTTTACCAGTCATCCTATGATACGGATGAAAAAGGTACGGTCCTGTCAGTCAACAGGGACAGGCTTGGGACCAATGTCACCTATGCGGGATATGCACTGCTCTTCCTGGGCATCCTGCTGAGTCTTTTTAATCCCAACAGCAGATTCCGGAAACTCAGCAGGCAGCTTGCTGAAACAGGGAATCCCGGCAAAACGGCTATGATCATCCTGGCCGTGGGCATGGGACTTTTCTTACCGGGTGTTCCGGCTCTGGCACATGAGATCCCTGCTGTACATGCAAAGGCATTCGGTGAATTACTGGTACAGGACTACCAGGGGAGGGTAAAACCGATGAATACACTGGCCTCCGAGGTCTTACGGAAGGTTTCGCGCAGAACCAGGCTGGAGGGATTGAATCCAGAGCAGGTCCTGCTGGGCATGATGGCCGATCCCATCACATGGCAAACCATTCCCATGGTAAAGGTTTCACATCCGAAAATTGGCGAAATCCTTAATATCGAGGGAAAACATGCTTCCTTCCTGCAATTTTTTGATCCCGACAAAGAACGCTCATACATCATTGGTGACGCTGTTGGCATTGCCCATCGCAAAAAATCTTCGGAACGATCCAAATTCGATACAGAGATACTCAGGGTTGACGAACGGATGAACATATGTTACATGGTTTATTCCGGCAATCTGCTCCGCATCCTTCCTGACAGGGAGGATCCCAACCATACATGGCACAGTCCGAATACGATCCAATCCGTCTACACGGGTGAGGATTCCCTGTTCGCCGTGAACATTACGCAGTTATATCTGGAAGGTGTCAGGGAAGGAATTGAGACGGGGGACTGGCAAAAGGGGGATGAATACCTGGGGTACCTGAAGGTTTTCCAGGACCGTATGGGTGCCGGGATCATGCCTTCACCCGGAAGGCAGAAAGCGGAGATCATCTACAACCGGATCAATCTCTTTGACAGGCTGGCCCGTTTCTATATCGCTATCGGGATCACCCTTCTGATCATACAGCTGATCAGCGTTCTGAGTGTCAGCATTAACCCGCGCAGGATGCGCAGGATCATGGTGATCCACCTGCTTGCAGGGTTTGCCGTACAGACTGTCGGACTATCACTCAGGTGGTTTATATCAGGACATGCTCCATGGAGTAATGGTTATGAATCCTTGTTGTACATCAGCTGGGCTACCATGCTGGCCGGAGTGTTTTTTTCACGGCGGACCGCAACTCCGCTGGCTGCAACGGCCATACTTGCCTGGATGATGCTACACACCGCCCACCTTAGCTGGATGGACCCGCAGCTGACCAACCTGGTACCTGTGTTGAAATCCTACTGGCTTACCATACACGTGGCAGTGATCGCTTCGAGTTATGGTTTCCTGGGACTGGCATCCATACTCGGCTTCCTTAACCTGATACTGATGGGATTGCAGTCCCGCAAGAACCGGGAAAAGGTTGAACATGCTATCGTCTCCCTCAGTTCCATTGGCGAGATGACAATTATCGCGGGACTCGGACTGCTTACCATCGGTACTTTCCTCGGTGGGATCTGGGCCAACGAATCCTGGGGGAGGTACTGGGCCTGGGATCCCAAGGAGAGCTGGGCCCTGATCACCATCCTGGTCTATGCATTTATCGTACATATGCGTTTTATACCCGGACTGAAAAACCTGTATCCGTTCAACCTTGCGGCAGTCCTGGGTTATGCCAGCGTGATCATGACCTACTTCGGAGTAAATTATTACCTGTCCGGGATGCATTCATATGCCAAGGGCGATCCCGTACCGGTTCCTGCATTTGTGTATTATACACTCGCTATCATTGTCCTGGTGGCCATAACGGCATATGCCAGGCGAAGGAAAACAGTAATCATAATGACATGAACAGCCATATCAAAATACTTTCCATAGTCCTTCGGGTCATCAGCCTGGTGCCTGTGACAACCAGGGGTAATAACTATGTTGCACTGGATGAGCATCTCGGAGAATACCTGCCCTCAAGCCTGGTATTTATAACTGAAGATTCAATGATGGTGAACCTGGTTGATATGATTGACAAAACAACGGTGATCTCACCGGTTTACTATAATTGTCCGGGCTTGTGTACCCCCATCATGGATGGTCTTGTCAAGCTTTTGAACCGTACTGATCTCCAAATGGGAAAGGATTTCCAGGTGATCAATATCAGTTTTCATGAAGATGAAACACCTGTACTGGCCGCCGTCAAAAAGAGGAACTACATGGAACTGGTGCATGATCAGCAAGCAGGCGAGAACTGGCATTTTATGACGGGCGACAGTGAAAATATAGGCTCCCAGCTGGAAACCCTTGGCTTTTCGGTGATCATGCATGGAGAAGACATCCAAAAACAGGTAACCATCCTTGGATTTATAACCATGTTGAGCTTTGCCCTGATCTTAATAATTTTATATCCACCACTTAAAAACAACAGATGAATATTAACAGCGTATCCATATGGCTTGAACTGGGGAAGGTCAGGATTACCGCTGCCGTAAGTATTACAACAATAACGGGATACCTGCTTAATACTACCCGGCTGGATCCCGGATTGGGCTGGACTGTCCTGGGTATTTTCCTGCTGGCAAGTGGGGCCTCCTCGCTGAACCACCTGCAGGAATACAGGTACGACAGCCAGATGCTACGCACCCGGAACCGTCCCCTTCCGTCCGGGAGGATCACAGAACAGGGTGCCATCGCGGTTACACTGGCCTACAGTATTCCG
>DAOUVF010000339.1 GCA_030667765.1 Bacteroides sp. | reverse complement strand
CGATGTTCGTACATTGCCAACATCCCTTTGCAGAAGTAACGATAAAGCGTGTCTTCTCATGTAGCCTGATCATTACCTTAAAAATATCAAGTTTGCCATCATACTCCTCTGACAGCTCCTCGAGGATTGGAGCAACCATCTTACACGGTCCGCACCAGTCTGCATAGAAATCAATAATGCACGGCTTTTCACCCTCAAATTTCCATTCCTTGTTCTCTTCAAAATTGAATACCTTTTCTTTGAATGTATCCACTGTAAGATGTTCTGTCATCACAAATTATTTAATATGAATAAATATAAATATTTACAAAAGTACGAATTTCCATTCATTGGTCAAATTACATGCCAGATCCTAATGTGACGATTTTATTGTATTTTTGTCATGAAAAATTCAATATTGTCATATCTATATATGAAGAAATGTCTTAATGATAAGGTTTTCAGTGTGATCAGGGACATGGCCCAGGAGGAAAACATGCCTGTATTCGTGATCGGTGGTTATGTGAGGGATTGTATCCTGGGACGTGATACGCATGATATTGACATAGTTGTACAGGGTAGCGGGATTGAGTTTGCCAGGAAATTTGCCCGCAGACTGGGAGAAAATATCCCGGTGAGTATATTCAGGAACTTTGGTACTGCCATGGTTAAATACCAGGAAAGGGAAATTGAATTTGTAGGTGCGAGAAAAGAATCCTACCGAAGGGATTCCAGAAAACCTGTGGTGGAAGACGGTACACTCGAGGATGACCAGAACAGAAGGGATTTTACGATCAATGCCATGGCGATTTCACTGAATAAAGATAATTTCGGGGAACTGGTGGATCCTTTCAATGGCCTGAAGGATATTGAGAACAAGGTCCTGAAAACACCACTGGAACCTGCAAAGACTTTTTCAGATGATCCTTTAAGAATGATGCGGGCCATCCGCTTTGCGGCTGAACTCGAATTTTCCATAGAAGAGGAAACACTCAGGGGCATTAAAGAGTCAGCCTTCCGGATAAACATCGTATCAAAGGAAAGGATTACTGACGAACTGAACAGGATCCTGCTTACAGTCAAACCTTCCGTTGGATTGATACTTCTTGATGAAACCGGACTGATGCCCGTCATTTTTCCTGAATTTCATGAATTGAAAGGTGTGCATGAGGAGAATGGACAGCGGCATAAGGATAATTTTTATCATACCATACAGGTGGTGGATAATGTTGCCGTCGTATCTGATGATCTGTGGCTGAGATGGGCTGCTATGCTGCATGATATCGCCAAGCCAGTCACAAAAAGATATGATAATGAATCGGGTTGGACTTTCCACGGGCATGATTTCATCGGTTCGAAGATGGTTCCCCGCATCTTCAGGACACTGAAACTCCCGCTGAATGAAAAGATGAAATTCGTGCAAAAGATGGTCCTCCTCCATCTCAGGCCCATTGCCCTTTCTCCCGAAGGGGTTTCGGATTCAGCCGTCAGACGCCTTGTTTTCGATGCGGGAGAAGACCTGGAGGATCTGATGATGCTTTGTGAAGCTGACATCACCTCGAAAAATGAAAAAACAGTAAGACGACACTTGAGGAATTTTCAAACTGTCAGGGAAAAAGTTGAACTGCTTGAGGAGAAAGATTCTATCCGTAACTTTCAGCCTCCCATCAGCGGGGAAGAGATCATGGAGATATTCGGCCTTTCCCCTTCAAAACCTGTCGGCATTATAAAAAATATGATCAAGGAGGCCATCCTCGACGGGATCATCAGAAATGATTATAAGGAAGCTTATGACCTGATGATTGAGAAGGGGAAAGAACTTGGTTACAAGCCGGTTAAGGAGTGAATTTTTGTTGCACACCTTTGGTATGGATATCGATAAAAACCGGCAGGTGATCACTGAACCCACCATGGTACCTGTAACCCCGGTACGTCCTGAAGGGACGGCGTCCCAGCCATTGCGGATCATCTTCCAGGAGGAAGCCTGGTGAAAAAACCCTGTAACCTTTCTTGCTGACGCAAAGCCCCTGATCCTGTAGCAATGCGCCACTGACCAGAATGAGATCAAAACCATACCACCTTCCACGGTATTTCAGGCTGCCTAACTGTCCTGGCATAGGACTGTCACATGGGAAATACAAGCGATCGACCTGGCATTGATCTTTGGGATGCTGAACTCCCAGGCTGTCCCTCAAACTGATATCCGTGACCTCATCGTTAAAATCCCCTGCTACAAGTATCCGGGACTGCTCATCGGCCAATATCAATGAATCAAAGATGTGCTTCAAGACAGCTGCGGCAGCCAGCCTCTCCGGTCTTGATTCCAGGACCCCTTCCCAGCGTGAAGGCCAATGATTGATGAGCAGGTGCAGGCTGTCATCTCCATTGATAATCCCCTTAACATAGAGGATATCCCTTGTAGGATCCGGATGGGAATCCCCGATCGGTACAGTGTAATTGCGAAACTGGACGGGTGTAAAAAATTCCGGGCGATAGAGCAAGGCAACATCTATCCCTCTAGGGTCAGGTGAATCCCGGTGGATGACCCGGTATTCATGTTTTCTCAATGGCGTCTCATTGATAAGCCAATGCAGGACAAAATAATTCTCAACCTCGCACAATGCAATGAGCTCAGGAGGTTCCCATCCACCCAGGGCCACCAGGACCTTATGGATGCTGTTCACCTTGTCTTCAAACTTTTTCCATGTCCAGCCCCTTATCCCCCACGGGAGGAATTCCTCATCAGCAGTCAGGCTGTCATTGAAAGTATCAAACAGGTTTTCCACATTATAAAAGACAAAACGCAGCCCGTCCCTGCTTTCCTGGCCGGAGAGCAACATTGGGAGAAGGAGACCGGCGATAAAAAGGATTCTCATCGGCAGTTTATCCTTAATGAACAAACTACCCGGTTATCAGCCTTCTAAAAGAAATATTAATCCTTAAATTTGTTGAAGTAGTCAAACATGAAAATCATGAATATACAGGCAGAAAAGCTCGAGCTGATCAAGATGCTGCTAAATACCAAGAAACCATCCATACTTGCAAGCATCCGGAAAATTTTTGAAAAGGAAGAAAGCACTGATTTTTGGCACGCTTTATCAAAGGAAGAACAGGAGGATATCAAGCAGGGCATAGAAGAGCTTGACAACGGCAAGAAGTATCCTTACGATGAAATAATGGCCAAACACAGATAATGGCTAAAACGGTAGTATTTTCTAAACGATCCAGTAACAGATTGGATAAATTGCTGGCCTATCTGGGAAGTGAATGGTCCCTAAAGGTTAAAAATGAATTTATTGAAAAGCTTGATCGGTGTGTACTTCAAATATCCAAGCATCCTGATAGCTGTCCTGAATAACCCACTATTCTTTACAGACACTACGGGTTATAATGAGCTCCGCCCGGTATCAAATGTATGCTGCGTAAAGCTTATTTTGAAATGGAATCGTTCTCAACCCGCTCATAGGCTCCCATATCGGGTCCTAAAGTCCCCAGTCTGCTGACACCCAGTATATCCAGCGGGTATTGGATGGCGATGTCGGAAAAGGCCAGATCTTTGGCCGGGGAGAGGGTATCAAGCTGGAAATTACTGTATCTATGATTTGGATTCACAAAACGCGGATCTTCGAGGTTGATTACAGCCGTAAAGTGGGATGGATCGGATAGATCGAACTCTTCCGGATCTACTTTTATAAGGCTGTGATCAAAATGAAAAGGTATCTTACTGGATGGATGTTCATCAACGCCAAGCTCATACTCCTTGTTTCCATACAGGATACAATTACCGAAATAGGCCTTGTCAATAGGCCTGACCTGAATTCCTCCCCGGGCATCCTGATAATAATTTTTCATGGCGACAGCCGGTGTTGTCCGGTTCGAAAAACTGCTCCCCCAATAATTGGCCACGGTACAGTGATAGAATTCATAACTTCCTCCAATGGACATGAAGATGGAGAATTGTCCACAACTTCCAATAACCGTATTATCTGCATGTATGGCAGCTCCCCTTCCGATGATCCCGATGG
>DAOUVF010000472.1 GCA_030667765.1 Bacteroides sp. | reverse complement strand
TACAATCTTCCACCATGTAATCAAAACAATCCTGCATTCAGGGTGCCTGTTACCAAAATGCTCGACTATAACCTGAGATATGCCTAAATTACCTCCATGGCTGTTATAAATGATGAGGTTTTTAAATCCATGTAATGCCACTGAACCTAGTATGTCTTCAGCCTGCCGTAAAAAAGTATCATGTTGCAGGGTCAGCGATCCCCTGAAGTCCAGGTGATGCTCAGAGCATCCCACACTCATTACTGGTAAAATGAGTACGTTATCAGGAATATCCTTGTGCAGTTGCTGACAAAAATATTCGCCGATCATCCTGTCGGTTGCCAGAGGTAAATGTGTCCCATGTTGTTCTATGGCGGCCACGGGGAGTATTACGGGTATGCTTCTGTCCAAAGCATCTATTTCCGGTGATGTTAATTGATCCCAAATCATTTTCTTACAGCCCAAAGTTCAATTTCAACTAAAAAATTATATAGTAACCCAGTCTCTACCACTGCTCTTACCGGCAATGGCTTTGTGAAATAATCTTTGTAGATTACATTAAAACGTGGCCAATGGCTTATATCCTTTAAATATACATTGACCTTGAATACCTCATCCAGGGAACTTCCTGCACTTTCCAGCTGCTTCCTGCAGTTTTCCAGTGTCAGTTTTGTTTGTTCCTCAATGGTATCACCGATTGTTTCCCCTGCCTGGTTAATGGCAGCCTGGCCCGATATCACAACCAACTGGCCGGGATTAATCTTCAATACCGGTGAATAAGGTCCTGCGGTGACATGTTGTGATGCATTTTCTGGTAGTTCCACCGGTGGTCTGGATGGTACATCTTTTCCCATCGGGTGTGGCAGAAATGCTGTAAAACCAGCAATTTTCCATTGTCCGTCGATTTTTCTGCACCTGTATAATGTCTGCCAGTTTAACCTTTCGGTATAACCGTTCTTCTTTCTGATTGCCCCGTCGAATTTTTTGTGTACCAGGGCACTGTTTTTCGATATATCAATATCCCGCAGGGTAGTGGCTTCATAAAGTTTCTCACCAGGATCATCTTCCCAATCTATTCCGGTGAAGTTTGCGGCCTGATCCAGCCAGAACTGGCGGTAAGATTTCAGATCAGGGAAGGATAGATTCCATGAATCCGGGTTGCTTAAAGAGCGTGCATCAATTCCCATAAAACCTTCCTCAATAAAATCACCGGCTACCTCTTCCCAATCATTATTTATAAAAGCTTCAATGTCTCTTTTTACCAACATTTCCCAGATATCATAACGGTCCGGATCATGTTGATTGAATGGATTATTATACTGGTTCATTATTTATAAGATTTTTCATTGATCTGATGATCCCGTATGGCATTTTCGTCCGGCTCAATGCCTAATCCCAGACCTTTGGGTAAGGCTACGTAAGGCGGGTTGAACTGTAAAGGCTCCTTTAACAGATCATGACTCCGTATCATCCGGCCGAAAATGTCACTTGGCCAGGTGCAGGATTTTGCAGCAGCGGCTGAATGTACATACATGGCTTCCAGGATCCCAAGGTCTACTTCAGAACCGTGCCAGCAAGGAAGACCCGCTGCAGATGCCAGGTGGTCCAATCTTTGAAAATCTGCCAGGCCACAGTTAAAATTAAAACCATCTACGGCTCCTGCCTGAAGGGCATCGATGGCGTTGTCAATACGCTGGCCATGCTGGAGATATGAAAGGGAAATATGCAGGACAATCGGTACAGCCCCGAATGAACGCAATCCTGAAAATTCCTTAAGTTTCCATCTTGGAATAGGATCTTCCAGACATAAGAGATTGCCTATTTCCTGCAATCCATATATTCGTTTTCTTGTTTCGCCGGAATTCTCCCACCTTTCATTAGGATCCAGGATAACGGACATAGCAGGCGCTGCCCGCTTAATCTCCCGGCACCAGCCAACCACATCATCCTCCAGGTCACATTTGAGTTTTAAGCAATCATACCCTTGTTCAGCGAATTTTCCAGCCAGATCACCTACATCATTCATTCGCCTGTGTCCGCTCCAGGCCCCCACTTTCACCTGTTCTCTGACCGGCCCTCCAAGCAGGTCTACCACGCGAAGTCCATGAACTTTAGCATAGGCATCCCAAATAGCACACTCAAACCCGTCATATTCCCTGCAAAAATGAAAAGGGAGATTTTGCAGGGTGAACGAGTTTATATCCTTTCCGATAATTGATTCAGCAATGCTGTCAACAGTTTCCCAGTTAAGATCCCTGTACAGTTCTCCCCAGCCAATGATCCCATCCTCAAGTTCCATCCTTATCAGTCCCTTTGAGAGTTCATCAAATTGGACGGTCCATGCATCCTTTGTTCCGACTGGAAGTTTGTGCAGGGGTTTATTCATCCCCTCACTTTCAATAGCACCCGGATGTGCAGGTACCATCACTTCATGGATAGTAATTTTATTAATGTAGATTTAGAACATAAAGACGATATAATTAATTTAGAAACCCTGTCAGATGAACATACAGGTGATCCTAAACAGGATATAGATTTATGGGAAAGAAGAGAAAAAGCAATTTTAGATGATCCAAATAGATACACTGCATTTGGTGGTGACATGTTTAATAATATAATGTCTTGGGATAAGAGAT
>DAOUVF010000351.1 GCA_030667765.1 Bacteroides sp. | reverse complement strand
TGATAAAAATGCCGATTGGGGCGGACGGGAAGAACATCTGGAAGCCAATTCCTGGGAATTAGGCATTGCTGCTGAATATGCTATAACAGAACAATTCTTTCTCAGTGGCGGTTGGATCATGACCAGTGTGGGTGTAACGGATGAGTACCAGACAGACTTGAGCTACTCCCTGCCGACCAGGAATGGATGGAGTTTTGGCCTGGGCTGGGACATCCTGCCCTTTATGCAACTCAATGTAGGTGGACAGTATGTTATTTATCAATCGAGTGACAGGAACTTCTCTCATGATTTTGCACAGTCAGGTCTGATGGTTCCTGTTAAAGAAACTTATGAAAAGTCAAATTGGATAGTTGGAGCCGGAGTGAATTTCAGTTTTGCCTCAGGCAGTTAGAAGACTGGAACAATATTTGTTTTAAGAACCGCAGCAAACATACATGTTGCGGTTTTTTTGAATGATGATCAATATGAAAACTGTTTTTTACATACTATTATTGATGGCCGGTTTTCAGATCCGGCTGGTGGCACAGGTCTTTGACAAACCCAGTTTTTCCCTCTCCAGCCATCCTACCCTCGAAATAATGAGCATTGAGAAATGGGAAGACCAGACGGTAGTCAATATCAGGGTAAAAAATCAACGGATCTCAGGCAGATTTTGCTTTGATAAAGAAACCTTCCTTGTCAATTCACTTGGTTCCGAAGAATGGAAATTGACCAGCATGGATGGGATCCCGGCCTGTCCGGATCAACACCGTTTTAAGTCCATCGGCGAAGTACTGGATTTCAGCCTTGTATTTCCGGCGATCCCGGATGAGGTAAAATACATAGACCTGCGGGAGGGATGCGATGATGATTGCGTTTCAGTGAAATATATCCTGCTCGATGAGGAAATGAATGCTCGGATCAATGATGGATTTAACCTCTACGAGATCGGAAGGCTTTCTGCTTCACTGCAGGTATTTGAAGATATCATGGAGGCCGGGTTTGATAATTATTCACCCGTTTTCGGGACCCTCTACCTGTATATGATGTCCATTCATTATGAACTGGGTCAATCAAAAGAGATCAGAAGGATCTTCAATGAATTGAAGGAATCCACCATCATCGGCAGGGATGAATTTATTGAAACTGCCAGGGATACCGGTTTGGTCAGATAGGGTTTAGAATAGGAAATTCAGGTTGATATACAGGGCAGCATTAGGACCGTCCTGTTCATTCAGCGGAAAGCCATAATCCACCGTAATGATGAAATTCTGATTCATGGCAAAATGGAATCCGGCCCCGGTCCCCAGGTGAAGGCTCTCATTCCGGTCCGGGAACAGATACATCCATTCCTGCGGGACATTCGAAATATCAATCTCATAATCCCTGGTGACCATTCCTCCGTCAAGAAATCCAGCCAGTGCCAGGTAAACATTCTGTTTCAGGAACTGGAAATGGATGAACTTCCATCGCAGCTCAAGATTGCCATAGAAGAAATCATTTCCCACCACCCGGTTCCGCATGACACCGCGGATGTTTTTTGCCCCGCCCAGTCCGTTTTTGGTGTCCCAGGGCGGACTGTTAAACACAAAAGGTAGCATATAGAAAGGCATGGTGCCGCCCAGTTTGGCCTGGTAACTAAGCCTATAGGCAAAATTCAGGTCACGGGGGATGATGGTAAAATACTGCCGGTGTGTAATAGACAGGCGTGTATACCCATAATCCGTATTACTCAGTCCCCTGGGTGCAAAGAGTAACATGGCTTCTGTCCACATACCCTTCATGGGATTGGGCTCATTGTCCCTCGTGTCATATATCGCCCCGGCCTTTATCAGGGTCTGCTGTCCACCGTTGGCCTGGTCCTGGGGTATGATATTCCATTCGCTGGTATAGTATTCATAAAGGGTGGTCACATCTTCAGGCATGCCCAGTTTTTCTTTATCAACAGAAGCCATTTTATTGTTATAGTATTCCAGTCCGGCAAACCAGTTCAACTTGTCTTTGATGATATCCCCGACAAAATCTGCACGGAGCCTCAACAACTTCCTGTCCATACGGTAGAACCCCGTAGACAGGTACCCGGCATCATCCTTATTCATCAAAGGGTAATCGAAAAAAGCCTTATACCCGTTAAATCCATAAAAATCGAGCGTCTGTTCCGTGAGATAACTGGCTTCAAAGGTGGTCCTGACATTCCGGATGAGCTTGTCCGTATCCCAGATCAGCTGGTTGATCCCACTGCCCTTTGTAGTTCGTGACCATTCAAGGTAGAGTGAATGGTCATACAGAGGGTATCGGGAACCATCCCCGTAATGGTAGAGGTTGAGCACAATCCCGTATTTGAAACCCACATCCTGGTCGTAGGCGACCACAGGGACACCTCCGAAATTAAACCCGGTCTTTACGGAATCCTTTCTGGCTTTTTCTTTTTTCTGGGCTGCTGCAGGCTGGTAGATAATCAATGTGAAAAAGGAGAGTAACAGGATTACCCTTTTCATAAGATGTCCTAGGTTTAGTTTGCTTGATCCAATATAAGCATTATTTTTAAATGTAATTTTAGAGAAAATTAACCACATCCCAAAACCAAGCAAATGAATTTTCGCACGCATTCCACCCTGTATTTTGCTGCCGGTATCGCATTCATAGCCCTTGAAACCATAGGTGCTGTCTGGACCAGTATTGCCGTAAAATCACTGATCATACCCCTGCTGATCTGGTTATACCTGAGATTTACCAGGGGGCATTGGAACCGCTTCCACAGCCTGATCATAATAGCATTGGTTTTCTCCTGGCTGGGGGATGTCACTCTCCAGCTGACACAATTCCGGGAGTCCTGTTTCATGATTGGAGTTGGAAGCTTTCTGATTGCCCAGTTGTTATATGCGCTGGCCTTCTTTACCACTCCTGGAAAAAATATCCTGGTTTTTAGAAAGGTATACCTTATTATCCCGGTAATTCTGTATGGATTGGGTATCCTCTGGTTGCTTAACGACAGTCTGGGAGATATGAGGCTGCCTGTCACTATCTATACCGTGGTTATCATGACTATGCTCCTGGCAGCCATCAATAGGGAAAAAAAGGTAAACAGACAGAGCTTTTTATTGGTTCTCGCGGGAGCCATCATTTTTGTCGTGTCAGATTCGATACTCGCCATTAACAAGTTTGCACAACCTTTTGAACTTGGACGTATCGCCAGCATGACATCATATATTACCGCCCAATATCTGATTGCCATTGGTTGTACGAGGCAATTTAACCTGACACTCAAATAGGAAGAGCCAAATGAAATACTTAAAATACCCACTCTATCCGGTATTTGCAATGGTCATCCTTTTTGCTTTGTTCGTACTGTACGGGACCATATCAGATTACAGGCCGGATGAGAAAACCCTTCTGTTTGAGCAAGCGGATGCACCGGTACTCACAGACAGTATTTTCGACCTGATGATATGGAATATAGGATACTGTGGACTGGGGCATGAAATGGATTTCTTTTATGATGGAGGGGAGAAAGTACGGAGTGAGGAAGCTACCGTAAAGTCCAACCTGCTTGATGTCCTGGATTTTACTGCCAGCCTGGATTCATGCGATTTTTTCCTGTTCCAGGAAGTGGATGTGAAATCCAAGAGAAGCTATCGCATCAACCAGCTGGATGCGCTGGTAAATCATTTAGAAGGATCTCATGCTGCTTTCGGAAAGAATTACGATGTATTCTGTGTTCCCATGCCAGTGACTTCGCCCTATGGCAGAGTTTTATCAGGGATAGCCACACTGAGCAAAACTAAACCGGTATTCAGTGTCCGCCATTCATTCCCGGGCAATTATGCCTGGCCCAAAGGTACTTTTATGCTTGACCGTTGTTTCCTGGTAAACCGGTATCCTCTTGC